>CAZBZK010000045.1:0-11186 GCA_964496365.1 uncultured bacterium | reverse complement strand
TCTTTCCTTTGCCTTCGTCGCCCCATTGGGCGCCGACAATTGCGGTGATTTTAGAATAAGATTTTGTATTGTTTTGGCTCAATTTCAAAACGAATAATAAACAGAAAAACCAAGCAATCCTTCACCATTTATTGTTGGATTCATGGTAAAGGAGGAAAAAGATGAATGTCCAGAATCAACTCTCCCTTTTTGTACAGCAATTTTTGCTAAACCATATCCAAAGGCAATTCCTAAGGGATAATCACTTATCCAATGTACACCAGTATTCATCATGCCTAAGCCATTCAAAGCAATTGCTAAAAACCCCAAGGGTTTTATAAATGAGTATTCAGGGTAGTTTTCCGACAGGACAACCATCATCGCTGTAATGGTAGAAATATGTCCGGATGGAAATGCATCATAATGTGGAACGAGACGATGATAGTCCGCTTGGTTAGGAAATGGTCTCCATTTTCCTGTAGGAGTGGTTGCTACAAAAGGACTCTCTCTTCCGGAGATGTGTTTTAAAATTTGAACCAAAATTCCCGATGCGAAAACACTTTCGAAAATTTGACTGGCAGATTGCAAAGCACGGTTATCGTTTTCAACCAAACCGTAACCAATCAAACTGGAACAAACATATAACTGTAAATATCCATCTCCTATGTGTTCCATATACCAGTCTAATTGTTCACTCCACCCAAATTGTTCTCTCAAATTATTCGAGACATCAAGTAATTCGTCATCGTAAACAACAAGAAGACCAGTTCCTACGGTCATTGCAGATAGGTTCCATATGTTTTCTGAGCGGAATGATCGTTTAGTATATTCAGAAATACCTGATGGAATGTTTTTTAAAAAATCGAACATACAAGGTCTTTCATATTTAAATTGGGCTGGGAGAATGGATATAACAAAAAGGAAGACCAAATAAACCAACAAGTTATGAAAGAGCCTAGTTTTCATTTTACACAGTTACTTTTAATTGAACCCAACATTTCTACTGTTTTCATCATTTTTTCATTTTTGTTATGATTATCAAACAGGACAGAACAATATTCATCCTTATTTTGATTCATTAGTTTTGCGTAAATATATCCTCCGGCAACACCAGTGCCGCTAAATATAGAAAAAACACCCAAAAACTGAGGAATTGAAAACGGAGCTTCTACATACATAGATTCCAATAAAAAATAAAAAAAAGTAATATATCCCCCATAAAGCATTGTTTTTTCTATTGGACTTAAATCAAGATTTTTTTTGATACGTATTTCTTGAATAGAATTCCAGTCAATTGAATCCAAACCTGAAGATGTTAAAACGAATAAAAATTCATCTTCGGCTTTCTGAGGGTTTATTTTTTTAAAACTCTGAGAAGAATTTAATTTGACCTCCACGGACATTGCTAAGCCTTGGCAGGATAACAATACGATGAATAAAATAATGAGTTGTGTTTGTGAATTGAATAAATTAGTCAACATCAATAAAGAATGAAACAACCTGATTCCGGTAAAGGAACGTGTATTTTAAAGAATTAAAAATAAAAGAATGGCTTTAAATATATCAACCCAAATTAAAAACATTATCATTTTATGACAAAGTGTAACATATAAAAACGCACTACATTTTCTATTGAAACATGAATCAAATGGTTTAATATCTTAATTATGAATCGATTAAATTTAATAAAGAACAAAATTTTCATTATCTTTTTTGTATTGGTATGTCTTGGATATTCCCAATCAAAAAAACAGGCGGGATTTTGGACAGAACATAAACAAATTTGGGCATCGGGTTTTAATTATGAAAACCATAAAATCCCTTTTTGGCATACTGCAATTATTACCCTCGCCCTTTCAATTAAAGATGAGGATATTTATCGCCAGACAAAAACATTTCAAAACCAACATACATCCGTGGATAAACCAAGCGAAACAATAACCTTGTTAGGTGATGGTTACGTTGACCTTTCACTTTTAGGACTATTTTATTTAAAAGGAATTTTATGGAAGGACAAAAGAGCAGAAAAGACAGCATTACTTGGTTTTAAGGGAATGCTTCATACGGGGATTGTTGTTCAGGTTCTGAAACACATTTCGGGAAGACAAAGACCTAGTGCCGAAAACGGAAAGGACCGCTGGCATGGTCCCTCAGGGGCATTCAAGCGGTACACACCAGGACGTTGGGCTTTTTATGATGCGTTTCCTTCCGGACATACGATAGCTGCATGGAGTCTTGCAACGGTGGTTTCCCATCAATACCGACACCTAAAAATCGTTCCGCCATTAGTATACGTACTTGCCACGGGAGCGGGAGTGTCCCGAATTACCGAAGATGCCCATTGGGCTTCAGATGTGTTTTTGGGTGCTATTATTGGTTTCGAGGTTACTCGACAAATTATTCAATTTGAGTCAACCTCCAATGTGACATTAGTCCCCCAACAAAATGGTATCCAATTGGTTTATTTTTTTAAATGAAAATCTTCAGCGATTTATAAGATATGGTTCATTTAAAAAACGCTCAGGAAATCCAACGGAGTTTCTTTTTAGAAAACGGTCGAAAAAGGAAACAGTCAATTCGTTTGTTATCGAAACGGCTTTTTTTGCAGGAATATCTCCAGTTTCGATAACCCACCTGGATAAAGGTGTAAAAAGAGGTGCGTCGCAAAAATCTAAGTGACGGGAGTCTTTTAATATAAAGTGATAATTGTTTTTTGGATTTAACGCAACGAAAGATTTAACAATCTTTGGGCTGGAAGGGTAATCCGAATCACCCCAGTGTGGGCGACCTAAATAAAGAAACGGCTGTTGTATTCCTGATTTTAAAATTGTGTCAGGAATTGGGTTCATCCAACTGTCCAAAACCAAACAAGATTTAAAGCGATCATCTTCAAAAGAAGTTTGAATGGCAGTTGTTCCACCATAGGAATGTCCCAAGACTCCGACTCGGTTTAAATCCATCAAACCATCAAAAACAGAATCAACGCTGAGTTTGGTTAGCATGTCAAGAACAAAACGGATGTCGTTAACCCTTGTGTTTAATTGCATTTTCCTAATGTTAACACTATCGGGATGACCAGTTATATCAGATCGATAATCCGCAATGGTCCCATCTTTGAAAACAGTCAAATTACAGTCGTAAGCATGATCAACGGCAGCGACAACATAACCATAGCTTGTAAGTGATTCTATGAGAGAAGTATGAATTTGCCTCATACCCGTAATACCATGTGATAAAATTAATAGAGGAAAAGGAACTTTTGTTTTGAAGGGACTACTGTTTAAATAGGAATGTGTTTTAACAAGACTTATGTGTCCTGCCAGCCAGCCGGGAAACCCACCTGCCTTGCCAATGGTTTCTGCTCTAATATCTATATGATCAATATATGGTATTGGTATTTCAGATTTTGGTTCTTGAGAAGGATACCACACTTGAGCCATTATTTTTCTGTAATCATCGAGGTTTTCATCTGTAAACCACTCCATCCGCGTTGAATCTGTCCACTGATAGATCCGTGTTCCAATTGTGTGTGGACCCGTGGGGGTTGGTAACGAAAAAACCGGTACCAGAAAAGGAAGGGAGATTAAACTCAAAATCCACAAAGAAAGAATAGATTTAAACCATAGAGGCAGGCGAAAATTTCTTTTATACACCAAAAAAATGATGAGAAACAAAAGATAAGCAGGAACCATTTGCCATCGGTATGATTCCAGAATGAAGTGGAACATACAAACGACCAAACCACCAAATAAAACATATAGAAACCATTTTTTATCCTGCCGAAATAATAGATAAATTGCCCACAACAGAGAGCATAAAACCACTATTTCTAATGTTCTCATAATAAGAAATCACCAAACATTGTACTTGAAATTAAACCCACAAGGAAGGCCATGCCATTTCAAAAATTATCATTTATAAAAAAAACCAAGTTAGAAACAATAAAAAAATCACAATTTTTGTTGAATAAAATGCAAACCCGAAGAACAGTGAGAAGTTTTTCCAACGAAAAATTCCCAATGACGGCAGTTGAAAATGCAGTGCGGATTGCTGTTTCTGCACCATCTGGTGCGAATAAAGAACCGTGGAGTTTTGTGATAATAACAGACAACAACATAAAAACAGAAATTCGTAAAGCTGCAGAGTTGGAAGAAAAAGAGTTTTACACACACAGGGCGACACGAGAGTGGCTTGAAGATCTAAACCCCTTTGAAACCGATTGGCACAAACCCTTTCTTGAAACTGCTCCATGTTTAATTGTTGTCTTTAAGCAGATATATGAGTTTGAAAAAAACTCAAAACGGAAGAATTACTATGTAAATGAATCTGTAGGTATTGCTACAGGATTTTTGTTAATGGCACTTCATCAAATTGGTTTGGTTACTTTGACCCATACACCAAGCCCAATGGGGTTTCTTGAAAAAATACTTGACCGTCCAAAAAACGAACGGGCGTATTTATTGATTCCCGTTGGATATCCAGATAAAAAAGCCAAAGTTCCTGTCCTCAGGAAAAAAGCATTTGAGGACGTTTGTACATTTGTTTAAGCAACTAATTTCTCAGCCGGTGAAACACCATTACCGGAAAACTGTTCTTCCTCCGTGGAACCACTCAAAGCACCCACGGAACTTTCTCCACCAGAAACACAATTAATGACTCGATCAAAATAACCGGTTCCTACAAATTTTTGGTGGGTAGTTGCCATGTATCCACCTGTTCGTTCGTGTTCAAACTCAACTTCTTGAAAATTGGAGTAAGCCAACATCCCATCCTTTTTGTAGCTTCTTGCAAGGTCGAACATTCCAAGGTTTAATGCATGGAATCCAGCCAAGGTTACGAACTGGAACTTGTATCCCATTGCAGCCAATTCCCGTTGAAATTTTGCAATGGTAGCATCATCCAGATGCCGCTTCCAGTTAAAGGACGGAGAACAGTTATAACTCAGTAATTTGTCTGGATATTCCTTTTTTATCCCTTCTGCAAACTGTTTGGCTTCATTGAGGTCAGGATGGGAAGTTTCGCACCAAATCATATCTGAGTAAGGAGCATAAGCAATACCTCTGGCAATTGCCATTTCAATTCCTCCTCTGATTCGATAAAACCCTTCGGACGTTCGAGGCTCATCTGTGATAAACGGACGATCTCTTTCGTCAATATTGCTGGTTATCAATTTTGCGGCGTCTGCATCGGTTCTGGCAATAAGAATTGTCGATACACCGGCGATGTCAGCGGCAAGTCTTGCGGCAATAAGTTTCGTGACAAATTCTTGTGTGGGCACAAGCACTTTCCCTCCCATATGACCACATTTTTTTGCAGAAGCAAGTTGGTCTTCAAAATGAACACCTGCAGCACCCCCTTCTATCATTCCTCTCATTAATTCGAAGGCGTTGAGGGGACCACCAAACCCTGCCTCAGCATCTGCTATAATGGGAGCAAACCAGTACGGGCCATCCTTTCGTCCATCTAAGACTTGAATTTGATCCGCTCTGCGGAGTGCATTGTTTATCCGCTTGACTACTGCCGGAACACTATTACTGGGATATAGGCTTTGGTCTGGGTACATTTCACCGGCGAGATTTGCGTCTGCAGCGACCTGCCAACCACTTAAATAAATGGCTTTCAAGCCAGCTTCCACTTGTTGCACAGCTTGATTACCTGTCAATGCGCCCAAAGCGATGATGTAATCTTCGGTCTGTAAGAGATGCCATAGTCTTTCAGCACCTGCTTGCGCATAGGTGTGGTGAACCTTTAGAGTTCCTCGAAGACTGAGAACCTCTTCAGGAGTAAAGGGTCGATTTATACCTTTCCATCTCAAATCGTTTTCCCACAATTTTTTAATATGGAGAATATCGTTTTCGTCCACAGAGTGTTTTAAAATATGTTTTTCTCTTTCGATAGCTCTATCTTCGATAGATAATAAACTTATATTTTTTTCAATAGTTGCCATGATTGGTTATCCTTATGTTAATTTAAAATTTTATACGCAGATAATGTTAGAAACTCATCAAACTCGTCTTTTAAAACCATATCTTTAAACAAAAGCACAGCCTGATTTGAATTATTATTTTTTAGCTGTAACCATTCTTCATCAAGAATATGTAAAAACAAATTTGAAGTAATTAATTCACCTGTATTCGTTTTAGCACCATGATGAACCCACTGCCATAGCTGTGATCGACAAATTTCAGCTGTAGCAGCATCTTCCATTAAATGATATAAAGGAACACACCCATTTCCTTTTAACCAAGAAGAAATGTACTGAATTCCAACTCGGATATTGTGCCGAATTCCTTCTTCGGTTATAGTTCCTGTTGGGACCCTTAGTAAATCTTCTGCTGTTATCTTCACTTCTGTCCGATGGATATTTATTTGATTATCTCCTAACATTTCAGATTTAAAAGCGGAATGAGCAATGTCTGCTAATCCGGGATGGGCAATCCATGTTCCATCGTGTCCTGCCTTGACTTCTCTTTCCTTATCTAACCGAACGTTGTCCAAAGCGATTTGGTTGGCTTTATCATCATTTTTTATTGGAATTTGTGCAGCCATTCCACCCATTGCATGGACATTTCGTTTGTGACAAGTCTGAACAAGAAGATCAACGTAACTTTTCATAAAATGTCGATTCATTGTAACTTCAGATCGATTGGGCAAAATAAATTGTTTATGAGCCTGAAATTTTTTAATGAAACTGAAGATATAATCCCATCGACCGCAATTTAATCCAGCGGAATGCTCTCGGAGCTCAAAAAGAATTTCATCCATTTCAAAGGCAGCTAAAATGGTTTCAATTAAAACGGTTGCTTTGATAGATCCTGTTTTAATTCTCAATGAATTCTGGGCATATACAAACACATCGTTCCACAACCGAGCCTCTAAGTGATTTTCAAGTTTCGGGAGATAAAAATAAGGACCCGATCCTTCATCAATAAGAGTTTGAGCGTTATGAAAAAAGTAAAGTCCAAAATCAAATAAACTTGCAGAAACCGGCTCTCCATCTATTAGAACCTGTTTTTCGTCCAAATGCAACCCTCGAGGGCGTACCATAAGCACAGCCGGATTATTCCTTAAAGAATAGTGTTTTCCGGTTTTTGGATTTTCATAAGTGATGGTACGGTTTACTGCATCTCTTAAATTAATTTGTCCGTTGATTGTATTTGACCATGTTGGAGAGTTTGAATCTTCAAAGTCAGCCATAAATACGTTCACGGGAGAATTTAATGCGTTGATTATCATTTTTCTGTCCACAGGACCAGTGATTTCAACTCTACGGTTTCGCAGGTCTCGGGGTAATGGACTCACAATCCAATTTTCTGTCCGGATATGTTCAGTTTCAGGTAGAAAACCAGGAAACTCTCCTTCATTTATTTTTTGTTGGCATACAATCCTCTTGCCCACCAGCTGTTTCCTTGTTTTGTTAAATTTTCTTTGAAGACCAGCAACAAAAACCAACGAATCAATATTTAGGATGTCTAAAAAGGATTTCGACAGTTGTCCATGTATTTCAACATCTTGAGGGAACACAGTACTTGTTGTTTTTTCTTGAACCATTTTCATAATTGCCGATGAGTTGTTTTGTAAACGAATGAAAACTAAACTGTTTTTAATACAACTAAAATGAAAACTTTACACATAAAACTTTACAATGTAAATTTTACAATGGAAACGATGAACATACCACAGAAGAAGGCTCATTTTTTAGGGTTAAAAATAAAAACGCTACGAAAAAAAAATAAAATGACCCTGGAAGACTTGGTGTTTCTTTGCCACAGAAAAGATGAAAAGTTTGCTCCCAGCGTTTCCTATTTGAGTTTAATTGAAAATGGTAAAAGACAGCCTTCTGAAAGTCTATTGACTTTGTTTTCGGAGATTTTTCAAAAAGAGGTTAGCTGGTTTTTTGATGATAGCCAAACCCCAGAAGGAGACAAACCAACGGATGTAACTTTTCCTGCAAATTTGTTAAAACTTGAGCCCGGGGTATTATTTTCAAAACAACTACTTGAAAGAGCCATACCAGAATTGTTAACTCAATCTGGAACCAGTGGCAGACAATTTGCACACACCTTGATTCGAACTCATCAGGAACAAAACAAAAACAGGTTTACGGACATGGAAAAAGAAGCGGAAAAAATCGGAGGAAAAAGATTTCCTGTTTCCAAAAAACGTCTTGATGATTTGTTTCAAAGTGTTGGTTTAAGCATAAAATGGTTTGACAAACCACCATTTCTTACAAAAAACGATGCGGGATTTGAAGTGAAAACATTATTTCGTTCTTTTTATGAGAAACCAGAGATT
Source organism: uncultured bacterium (assembly GCA_964496365.1). Lineage (GTDB taxonomy): Bacteria > Fidelibacterota > Marinisomatia > Marinisomatales > AB-629-J13 > AB-629-J13. The sequence continues at coordinate 2,912 of CAZBZK010000045.1, read as the reverse complement.
GTTCATATTAATCGCCAACTTCAAAATCAACCTGAGAGGCTTAATTATGAAATGGCGTTGCATATTGCACACAAAGTATTGCATGGCGGAGATGGTATGGTATCCAGTCATGCAACCGGAGGAGAGATAGGGGGTTCTCCAAGGCCTTCAAATGAGCATATTCGGGATGTGACCCAAAAAGATATACTGTTAGCGTGGAGAGATTTTGAATGTAGTTTTTTTGCCAGTGCTTTGCTCTGTCCTCGAATTCCTTTTAGAAAGTTTTTAATACGAAACAGTTATTCTACCGCATCTGCTAAAGAGATTGGTTTAACACCCTCTATTCTTTTAAGGAGGATGACGGCTGTTTCTCCATACGAGTATTGGCATTATTTTGACATTTATCCTCCGGGAATTTTGAGAGTCGCTTATTGTGGAAATGGCATTCCTCTTCCCTGGGGTAGTATGATGTCAGGAGTACCTGCCTGCAAACAGTGGGCATTGTTTCGTCTTTTTCAAAACACCAGGCAGAGAGAAATCAAACAAATTTCTTTATTGAAGCAAAACAATCGGCTACAATTGTATGGATGTATTGCGATCCGAACTAAAGATGCTGCAGGGAATCCGCATATTGTTTCTGCAGGGATAGATTTATTACCCACGATGAAAACACAAGGATATGAGATTGAGACTCTTATTCAATCGGTTTACGATGTGTGCCGTGAAACTGGATCTGGTATGATTCCAGATTCAGTAAAAAACGCAATAAAATCCTCTGTACTAATATTAAATATTTCGTGGGTTATGGAGGCATTAGAAAACCCTGTGGTAATGATTTGTACTCGTCCATCCAATTGCCCCAGAGAAAAAACCTGCGATGATGTTGATAAAAAGCTATTGAAAAGAATTTCGTGGGTGGATGAGATAAAAGAGGAAATTTTGAATAATTAGAGAATTTTCAGTATAAACTATCGGGACAACAATAACTCCCCTATAGAATCAAGTACAAAGTCCGGCTTAATATGAGAAGACTCAAATACATCTTGGCGAAATTTTCCGGTTCTCACCAAGCCTGCCTTTATTCCACATTTTTGAGCTCCTCTCACGTCATTTTCTAAGTCATCGCCAATCATAACCACTTCGTCTTTGTTCATTTTTAGGTCATTTAAGGCAAGAGTGAAAAACTCTCTTGTCGGTTTGCCTACAACGGTTGCCTTCTTCCCTGTGGCGTATTCAAGCCCAGTTATGATGGCACCAGTGTCTAGCTGAAGCCCGTCTTCAATCTGATAATATTTGCCCTTATGAAGCGCTAAGATTTCAGCACCGTCCATGATCATACGAAAAAGTTTGTTCATAAATTCAAACGTCCAGGACTTACCCAAATCTCCAATCACGATAACATCAGGTTTTTCGTTTTTCTGAAATTCAGCATAATCTTTTTGAGCATCCGGAAGCAAAGCGAGGAAACATGAAGGACTTCCCATTTTTCGCAATTTCAACACACCAGCAACATTAGCTGAAATGATATTGTTTTCATTAACATCAAAATTTAATTGTATCAGTTTTTGAAATAATGATGCCCGAGATCGCATGGTTGTATTCGTTAAAAAACGAAATGGAATATTGTAAGTATTGAGCTTTTGAATTACATCGACAGCACCGGGAATGACAGAGTTTCCGATGGTGAATACGCCATCCAAATCAAACAGAAATCCGGAGGGTTTTATTGGAATCATCGAAATATTTTGGGGTAAAACTTATATAACAAGTCTGAGTTTTTTCTCGTCTTGAGAAGCGAGCTGAAGATACCATTCGTCTAGTTTGTGTTTCATCCGTTGCCGGAATTTATTTGGAAAAAACAAGGCAAAATATAGAGTAGAAAGATATCCATATGGCACTTGAGGAGTATCTATGTAGGATTTTAATTTCCAAAACTCAAGACCCCCTTTCTCATGATGATGAGAATGACGAGTCAGGTTATATAAAAGAAGACTGCTTAATCGCTTAGTGCTGTTCCAAGAATGACGGCTTTCTACCGGAGTCCCGGAAATTCGAACCAATTCATAATGCTCCATGTAATTCACAATTTCTAAAACCAGTTTTGCAACCAGAATAATGAATAAAAACAGGAACACACCCGAAACCCCTCCAACAAAAAACAGCCAAGCCGTAACAATTATAGACCTTAAATATCCAATTAACATTTGATTATGAACACTAAAAAAAGAATGTCCTCGCCTTTTTAAATGTGTCCGTTCAATATGCCATGCATTACGATGTTCTCGTAAAGTTGCTCTCACAAAAAACCTAAATAGTGGCTCACCTTCTCTAGCAGTGGCAGGGTCGGTTTTTGTTCCTACATTTTTATGATGGACCAATTCATATCCTGTTAATGTCCCTCCAGAGGCAAGGATGAGACCGGAAACCCAGACATACCCAATTAAATGCCACCAAGATGTTTCATCTCTATTTTCTACTAAATTTGTGTTAAACAAATTACCCATAAATGATTCAAAAAAAGGTAACGTTTCGGCTCCTGTCATGTAAGCTGATACAGACAACAATAAACATGAAAGGGGAAAGCTCAAATAAAGAAATCCGGTTAAAAATTGGGGGTAATGGTAAGTGGGAGTTGCAGCATCCTCACCTAAAAGAGCATCACCAATAACGATGAAACCATTAAATAAAACCAGATAGATCAATATCCAATGATGACCTGAAACTGAAGCCCAAAGCGCTAAAATGATTAGAGTGGGTAAAATTAGAAATCTGAGGTATTGCATCATATTTTCAATGCGAATTTAAAACAGAAAGTAAGGTAGGAAAAGAATGCAGTAATGTTGTTTCAAACAACCCCTTCATTTGTTTTCCAACACAGAAACAATTGTATTTAATCCTGCAACTGTGATTAAATCCACATCAGGATCAAAGCT
>CAZBZK010000044.1:0-11310 GCA_964496365.1 uncultured bacterium | reverse complement strand
TTTCGATTTGAAGGTAAATATTTAAAACGGATAGAATTGTATTTAATGTTCCAACCTGCGCCATTATATAACTGCTGGTGGTTTGTGGAATGATATAGGTGTCATTTGGCATAATTTTTACAAATTCGCTTCGGTCTCCCGTCTTGAGAAATTTTTCTAGGTCAATCGTATAAACGAGCAATCCGGCTTCATCTGCACTTTCTCTAAACAAACGAACATTTTTCAGATTTGCCCCTCCTTTTGGTCCTCCTACAACAGAAAGGAGAGTCGCAAGGTCAATTCCATCAAAAACCATATGACGTCCAGGGCTATTCACATGTCCCCATACATTTACATTCATGAGAATGGTACCGCTCTGATCTGTAAAAAACCTTTCGCTGGAAACATTATATTGAGGATGATTTATGGATTTTTCATCTGCTTGAAACTGAGCAATTGCAGGTGTACCGACCATAAACACAGTTATAATGCTTATACAAAATCTACTCACAATCCTACCCCAATTATAGAATATTAAGTTAACCATAGCATACGAATTTAACTTATTAATCATTCAGAAAAAATCCTTCTTCGAACCTTTTGAAGCAATGTTTCCGGTGGAGGATTTGGGGATTCAATATAGGTTTGAATGGTTTCACCATCTATCACTTTCTGGGGATTCGTAGTAACTAAATCAATTGCTTTTGGTCCAATAATCTTTTCCGCTATTACTAACGCATCTCCAAGAAGAAAATTTCTACGTTCCGTATCATGAGCATCCGATCCGATTATATGGCAACACCCTTGTCTTAATATTTCTAAAGCCGCTTTTTCAGCTGAAGCACCCAATGACCCTGTTAAACTCCCTGCATCAACCTGAATCACACACCCCCCTCTAATAAATTGACGGACTATGGATAAATCCTTTTGAATCGGCTTGATTCTTTCTGGATGTGCAATGATTGGTGTCACACCAGACAGTTTTAATTTAAAAAACATGTCCTGACACCGATTAGGAACTTGGTCAAATGGAAACTCAATCAACATATATTTACCATGACCAAAAGTAAGTAAAGGATTGTCTTTCAATTCCATCAAATTTGGAAGATAAAAAACCTCAGCTCCCATATAGAGCTTAATATCGATATCATTTTTATCTAATTCAATTTGAAGGTTTTCTAATTTATTTTTTACAAGATTATATTCCACAGTTTTTCCATCCATTCGAGGACTCTGATAATGAACGGTATTTACAACGGCTTTTATCCCTTGACTTGAAGCATGATTCAACATGGATAAAGACATATTCAACGATTTAGACCCATCGTCTAATTTTGGGATAATATGATTATGTAGATCAATCATTTGATGGTAGGTAAGAAAAAAATAACCAAGACTTTTTATTTTTGAAACTGGATAAAATTAACATTTTTCTAATTTTCCATCGTTCAATTTAAAATTTTTACATAGACTAACACCATTTTTATCTAACTTCAATTTTTCACCCTTTTCATTCATCCACCCTATTATTTCCCCAGGAACTCCAGCAACCAGACCATATGCTGGTACATCTTTTGTAACCACCGCTCCCGAGGCAATAAAGGAATATTCACCGAGTGTTACACCGCAGACAATAGTAGCATTTGCACCGATCGAAGCTGATTTTTTCACCAGTGTTTTTTTATAATATTCACTTCCTTTTTGAGGAAATTCACATCGTGGATTTTTAACATTGGTAAAGACCATGGATGGACCGCAAAACACAAAATCCTCCAATTCAACCCCCTCATAAATAGATACATTATTTTGAACTTTTACATGGCTACCAATTTTTACATTATTTCCCACATTTACGTTTTGACCAAAAACACAATTCAATCCAATTACTGTTCCGGATTGGATATGTGAAAAATGCCAAATTTTGGTACCCTTTCCGACTTGAACATTTTCATCAATAAAACTGGATTCGTGCACAAAAAATGAATTTCCCATCATTTGTTACGAAATTGAACTATGCTCAATTTTCTCATCCATAAAATCTGTTGATTTTAAACACAAAGTCGCTTTTTCCAATATTGATAGAACCTCCACCCCATTTTTCCCATTAGATATTTTCACGGGGCTTCCATCCAAATGACTTATAAAGTATTTTAACTCCTCAGTTAGTGGAGGTGCTGGTATATAATCAATTGCCTCCGTGACACCATCACGTTTTACCGGCTCACCTTGAATCCAATCAATTCCTTTTTCGTAAAATAATATCTTTTTCTCCTCTTTTGAGTCTTCAAAGGTCAACATTCCTTTTGAACCAATTACAACTAAACGATGTTCTTTGAATGGATGGAGCCAGCTGACAAATATGTGTCCCACAATATTGTTTTCATATTTTAAAATGGTTAGAGTAGTATCTTGAAGATGAGGCTGAATAAAAGCCCCGCCGTACGAATGAACAGACCTAGGTTTATCATTGATAAAATATTGGAACATAGAAATATCATGAGGAGCAAAACTCCATAAAATATTTTCCTCTTTTCTTACCGCACCTAAATTTAATCGATTACTATAGAGATATTGAAGTTTTCCAATTTTTCCGGAATGTATAATTTCCTTGATTTTTCGAATCGCGGGGTGAAACAACAATACATGACCAACCATTAAATTAACTTTATTCCTTTTTGAAATCTCAACCAATTCTTCAGCATCATGCTTTGTTAATGTTATAGGTTTCTCTACAAGTACATGAATTCCCCTTTCGATTATGTTTTTTGCAATTTTAAAATGAGTCTCTGCTGGGGTTGCCACTACGAAACCATCAAAACCATAATCTAACGCCATATCCAGTTTTGAAAACATTTGAACATTGGGATATGTTTTTTTTAGTAAATCTAATTTTTGATAATCAGATTCAACCACCCCACTCAATGCACCCATCTCAAACAAAGTTCGAATATGGTTCTGGCCCCAATTACCTGCTCCAACAACACAAACTTTATACGACTTAGACACTTAATTTACCCATTGTCTTAAATAGTTATAATAATCACTTTTACCCTTTGTAGATAAATAATCACTCAACTGGTTCTTACTAATCCAATTTTTTAATAAAGCAATTTCCTCTAAACAAGATACTTTCATACCTTGTCTCTTTTCCAACGCATGAATAAATTGTGAAGCTTCTGTCATCGCTTCAAAGGTCCCTGTATCCAACCATGCAAATCCACGTCCAAGTAATTCAATCTGTAAATTTTTATTTTGCAGGAAAATCTGGTTGACAGATGTAATTTCAAGTTCTCCTCTTTGAGACGGGGTAATATTTTTTGAAATATTTAACACTTCATTTGGATAATAATACAGACCCACAACTGCATAATTTGATAATGGATTTTTGGGCTTTTCTTCAATACTTTTAACCGTTCCATTTTCGTCAAACTCTGCGACTCCATATCGTTCAGGGTCAACCACATTATACCCAAAAATCACAGCGGAATTTGAAGACTCAACTGTCATTTTTGCATTGAGTAATTTTCCTGGAAGTCCAGCTCCGTAAAACACGTTATCACCCAAAACAAGACAAACCGAATCATCTCCTATAAATTTTTCACCCAATAAAAATGCCTCTGCTAATCCTTTTGGTTCGTCCTGAATACAATAAGCAAAACGCACCCCAAATTGATTTCCATCACCTAAAAGATCCTGATACAATTTTAAATCTCTAGGTGTGCTTATAATCAGAATCTCCCTTATATCCGATAACATTAACATTGAAATGGGATAATAAACCATCGGTTTATCATAAATGGGTAGTAATTGCTTTGACACAGATTGCGTTACAGGATGTAATCTGCTCCCGTGTCCTCCAGCTAACACAATTCCCTTCATGAAATTTTTATTAAATATTTTGTTTTAAACTTACTCATTTCCATACGAATTTTTGGCATGGCTCCGCCCCGTCAGTCCCATAAACTGAAGAGGCATTTTCGAATCAATAATAAAAACCCCGTTTAACTTAAACGGGATTTGTTAATTTTCTATGTATGAATCCTGTGCTTTTCTGTCAAGAGAAGACGGAAAATTTAATTCAATTAAATAAACCCTGTGAACAATTTTATTCCTTAATATGAAAATACCTTCCTTTCTTTCAGTTAGTGATTTCAAGTTAAGGAAATCCCACTTTTATGAATATCAAAAAACAAGTCATTTAAGTCCGAATCATTTGTTTTCCATTCAATAGATTGATTTGGGTTTTTTTGCTGAAATACCCGAAATATTTCGTCCGCAAATGAATGTCCGATTGTATTCAAACCCGTGAAATCAAATCTGATTTTTTTAAATTGATTCAAGTTTTTTGTCAAACGTTTCGCTTGTGACCGAGAAAAAAGATGTCCAGAATTAAATTTGGAAAGCACAACGGGAACACAAGTGCAATCAAAAATCAAATTTCCATTGGAAGAAAACTTTTTCCTCGTTTTATTGATTGAATTTTTTGAGTAAGGACTCAATTCAACCAATACAGACGTACCAGTTTTCTTCTTTCCTTTTGTCACAGTCCACTGATTTTTTCTTGCATCATGTACCCAACTTAATCCTGAAGAATCCATTCTAAAATAATCAAATAAACGAGAAACAAAAAAAACACCTTCACCTGAATGATTCAATGAATCCGTTGTTAACTTCCCTTTGGCTAATTCCAAAATTGAACGATGGTAATTTTTAAAAGAAAAATGATCTAATATATTCTTAAACACTCCCAAACCATCATCTTCAATTTTTACAGAAATGGTTCCTACATTTATCAATAATGATACGGTACAATTTTTCCCTTTTGAATGAGATATGACATTATTCATGATTTCGGAAAATCCATATTCACAAATTTCTTGAACATTTGAATCAAATTCTGTTAAAAATGGATGTATGGTATCCTCGAAAAGTTGATCTTCTTTTATTTTCCCGTTGATTGAAAGTGAAAATGATCGGTCTACCAAAGATTTTAAAGCATAGGATCTATCTTTTGTTTTACCATTAACGGTTACTTTCCCATCCATTACCAAAATATACATGTGGCGTAGTGCAGCTTGTCTGGAAAAACCAAACTTTCTGACCACCATTTTGATAATATCCTTTTGATGATTCGATAAATTTTTTACAATAAATCTTCTTACTGGAGATGAAGTAGGCATATACCACAATCAATTATTGTTACAATTTATAAAATTTTTATAAATAATATAAGTAATTATTATCAATATTATTTACAATTTTTATCAATTCCATTTCGTGTTTTTAATCACAGGAATTTAATCAGAATACTCGTATATTTTTGTTATGTCTGAGACAAATAAAATTATTTTCAAATTCTTGATATTATCCGGATTGTATTCGCTTTTACTTCCACAATCCCATTTTAGCTTTTCTGAAAACACGGGGAATTACATGCCGGTATTTCTTGGAAGATTAACATTAAGAGGTGGTCCTCTAACAACCAATGATGAAATAGGAATTTTTGATAATGATTTATGTGTGGGCGGTATCGAATATTCCGGACAAATGTGGACTCAACTCTTAGCTTGGGAGGATGATGAATGGACCGGAGATTCAGACGGATTTATACCGGGGAATAACATATCATTCCGATATTGGGATGAGAGTTTATCGGAAGAAATCGAAGTTGAAACCATTCAGTTTCTAAATGGAGGATCCTTCGATACCTCGGGAGTATTTAATAGTAATTCTATGGTTAGGGTTCATCTCTCAGCTAGGACTCCACAGAATTTTAACGCCACAGAGACTTCTCAATTTCAATTAATTCAATTGGAGAATTTATTTTTAAGGAACAATCCGGTGTTGCCCGAAACCGAATTGGGTATATTTGCCAATAACTTCCTTTCGGGTGGAGGGATTTATTCCGGTGAAATATCCCAACAATTATTTGTATGGGTTGACGATTCATCAACTTCAATGCAAGATGGGTTTTTTGAAGGAGATTCACTCTCCATTTACTATCATGATGAAACTGGAGACAGCCTCTTAGGTCCACTAACCATTCATTATTTAGAACACCAAGATTTGAATTTCACTGGACAACTTTATGAAGGAACCCTCACAATTGTAAATTTAAGCACGGATCCGGACATCAATATTTATTCACAGGAAATTTTGGAGGATGAATCTTTTATACCGATTAATCTATCCCAAACCATTTTAGATCCTGATGACAGTCTAAATGAATTAATAATTCAATTCTCCGGACAAAATGATTTAATTCCAACCATTGAAAATAATTTCCTTAACATTTATATTCCTGAACCCCATTGGTTTGGAACTGAGTATATCTCCATTTCAGCAGAAGACCCAAACGGAGGTTTTGATATTTTGGAGGTTTCTTTCACAGCCTCACCCGTAAATGATCCACCTCAAATTTCCAATTTAGAATTGGATATTTATGAAGATTCAGAAACAGTCCTTCCATTAATTGTGTCAGACGTTGATGGCGATGAACTGATCTTATCTCTTCAATCTGAACCCCAATTGGGTACATTTAACATGGAGGATTTTGTATATACACCTTTTGAAAACATCAATGGAATGGACTCATTTTCTTTAATAGCTTTCGATGGAAATCTTTATTCTGAAATAGGTTTGGTTTCTATTTTAATTCATCCAGTGAATGATATTCCATTCGTGAATGCAGGAGTAGATTTAATAGTGAACGAAAATGATACATTACAAGTTTCTGGAATTGGTTGGGATATCGAAGGAGATGTTGGTTTTTATTGGGTTGGTGATAGTTCCTTACAAATTATAAACCCTGAGAATTCCACCACAGATGTTATTGCACCTGAAATTGATGAGAATACTGAATTTTTCTTATCATTATACGTAACGGATTCCAGCGGTTATACGGTTTCAGATTCGCTCATGATCACTGTGATTGACCTTGGAGACACAGATGTGATCCATTTGAATCAAAACTGGAATTTAATTTCCTTTGACATTCAACTAAATGATGTCCCTCCTGAAAGTCTGTTTGCAATTGCAATTGAAAATGAAAATCTCGTATATATAACTGGATACGATAGCATTTCATTTTATTTTGACCCCTTCGGTCCATCATTCTTAAATACATTTTCTTCATTTGAATCTGGGTTAGGATATTGGGTTAAAGTCGTTAATGAATATGAAATTTCTCAAATTTCGTTTCCCATACCGAACGACTTCTCAATTCAGCTTTATAATGGGTGGAATTTAATTGGATATTGGCTTCAAGGATCGACATCACCAGACGTTGCGTTTGGTGAACTGATACAAAATAATAATTTGATTTATGTAACCTCATTTGGATCCGAAGGTGCTCAATTTTATGAACCGGGTGGAATTTTTAATACTTTGGATATCGTTAAAAATGGTTCTGGATATTGGGTTAAAGTGGTTGAAGATGTACAAAACTTTCAGTATCCACCCAATTCACATAGTATAAATAAAATTGTTGACAGACCAACCAATCCGAATATAATAAAAACCAATATTTTTATGTTTATTAATGGTACTATTTCATGCGGAGAATCTGGTTGTGAACCACCCTTAAAAGTGGATGTATTAACAGACACAGGAATATTGGTTGGTGAAATTCCCATTTTTGATAAAAAATATTTAAAGACAAGCGTTATCTATGGAGATGACCCCACAACGGAAGAAATTGACGGAGCACTATATCAACAATCCCTTGGTTTTTATATTGATAACCAAAAAATTCAGTCAGAAAGTGTTTTATTTAATGGAAATATGGACGTAGTCAAATTAAACCTAAAACTAGATCTCAAATTAGATCAATTCTCATTTTTTAATTCGTTTCCGAATCCTTTTAATTCCACCACAACCATTCAATATTCTTTTGGAAAATTGCAAGAATCAAATTCAATTTTATCCATCATTATTTATGATATAAATGGAAGAGAAGTAAAAGTATTTCCCGTCAGCCAGCACCAACAATTCAAACAATCAATTACATGGAACGGATTAGATGATTCCGGAAATTCAGTCTCTTCTGGACTTTATTTTTGTACAATAAAAACGGAAAATTATATCAAGAATTTGAAATTAGTTCTTTTAAAATAATTTCCTATTTCCCTTAACCACAAGTCGTTTCAATGAGTGCAGCACACACTTGATAGGGATCCATGTTGGCTGCCGGACGGCGATCTTCTAAATATCCTTTTCCGTCGTTAGCCGTTGCCATAGGAATTCGGATTGATGCACCCCGATCACTGACTCCATATCTAAATTCATGAATGGAACAGGTTTCATGTAATCCGGTTAATCGTTGTTCATTATGAGCTCCATAAACTGCGATATGTGCTTCATGATTCCGGCTCAGTTTTTCACAGGCTGCTTCCACAACCTTTATACCACCCTCTTCACGCATTGATTTTGTACTAAAATTGGTGTGAGCTCCGGCTCCATTCCAATCCCCTTTTACCGGCTTTGGATGTAAAGTCGCACTCACACCATAATCTTCCGCTATCCTGTAAAGAAGCCACCGAGCAATCCAAGTTTGGTCTCCCGCTTCAAGAGCTCCAACGGGACCAATTTGAAATTCCCACTGACCTGGCATAACTTCAGCATTTATTCCTGATAGACTAAGCCCTGACGATAAACACGCTTCCATATGATCTTCAACAATATCCCTGCCAAATACTTCATCTGCTCCAACACCACAATAAAACGGACCTTGAGGAGCAGGATATCCTCCTTCGGGCCATCCTAAAGGAGATCGTCCTTGGAAAAATGTGTATTCTTGTTCAATTCCAAACCACGGTTCTTCATCGTTGAATTTCTTAGCAATATCTCTTAATTTAGCTCTTGTATTCGAGGCATGGACCGATCCATCAGAATTTAATACTTCACACATAACTATAATATGATTTCCGCCCCTAAGTGGATCTGCAATATGTGAAACTGGTTTTAGCATACAATCACTTTCATGTCCCTCAGCTTGCATGGTACTGGAACCGTCAAACCCCCACAACGGGATATCTTCCAAATTCAGAATGGGTTCTTCCAATATTTTAGTTTTTGATCTAAGTTTTGCGGTGGGTTTATGGCCATCAAGCCATAAATATTCTGCTTTTATTTTATTCATGATTTTCCTGTTTGTTTGGGTTAATGTTTCAAATTAATAATGAATTTTAACTCAAATTAGATAAATTAAATCCTGAGTCAATATCTAATATTATTAATTACATTTATATATAAACAAGAATATATTAAGAAATATAATTATATTTATTTAAATAATTAGTATTTCGATTTAAAACCACTCACGTCTATCATAAGTATAATCCTTTTCAATCACTTTTTTCTGTAAGGCATTCTCCCTTTTGATTTTTTGAATAAATGAGTGTAAAATCGATTTACTATCCATGAGATTTTTAAATCATATCTAATTGAAAATGAAAAATCAAACAAAAATATTATTAATTATCCAATCCTTTTTTTCACTATTAATGGGTCAAACACCCCTTAATTATGAAAATTGTCCAACTTCAATCAACACCAATGTATCTTCATTCTATCAGAAATATTTCCAGTGTGTAGATGTCACTCTTAACAGAGATTTTTATCATGTAGTTTCCACAGATAATTTACCTCCCCATTTATCATGGTATTATCCTGTTGGCGATCCCAATCACATTGAATTTGAAAGTCAAGGTCCGGGATATTACCAGAATCCCAATTCAATCCAGGAACAAAATATAGTCGTTTCAATTCCTATCAATCCTGTACCAAGGGGAATAGATATAACCGATTTTAATGTAGATGGCGTTGTGGGAAATGATGTGAATGAGTATGGCATGGGTGCACGGGGTGTGGCATTAGATGGTATTGTATTGTACAATCCTCTTGCAGCACCGGGGGATGATATTGAGGATGAACAATATTCTTTTGATTACTATAATGGTCATCCTCAAATGGTTGGTATGTATCATTACCACACCACCACAAAAGGACCTTTGGAGGTTTTGGAATACAGGGGTTTAATTCAAAATCCAGAGCCCGGAAATGGAGAAATTGAATTGTACGGTATTATGTGTGACGGAACCATCATTTTGGGATGCACTGAATTGGATGGTACTTCCCCAGATCCTGAAGATCTAGACGCTCAAAATGGACATGTTCACGATTTGACGGACGAAACAGGTGAAGTTCATTTTATAAACCGATATCATACTCACATTTGCCCGGGACAATTAACAAACCATAATTTTACACCTGAACTCATGTATTATGAAGACTGCATTATGAGTGAAATGGGAGAAACCTATCTTGATACATTGGATTTAGTCGTTATTACAGAAATCATGCAAAACCCAAACATGGTTACAGATGCAAATGGAGAATGGTTTGAGGTGTACAACCCAAGTGTAGATACTTTGAATTTAATCGGCTGGACTATCAGTGATTTGGATAATGACAGTCATGTCATTAATTCCGATTTAGTTATTCCACCATTTGGGTATGTGGTGTTGGGACGAAATAGCAATATAAATGAAAATGGTGGAGTAGTGGTAGACTATGATTATAGTGGAATCAACCTTGCGAATGGAAATGACGAGTTAATTCTCATTTCTCCTAATGGTATTTTTTCTGATATTGTAGCCTGGGATAATGGAGAAACCTTTCCTGACCCAACCGGTGCTTCCATGGCGCTGATTGATCCGAGTTTGGATAATAGCATTGGTTCTAATTGGGAGGAATCCACAACGCAGTATGGTGATGGTGACTTAGGAACTCCGGGGGGGGCAAATGGTAACACATCGTTTGCGTTGGAGATTGATCACCAATTGGACTGGAATCTGGTAGGTTCACCTCTCGAGGTTGAAGATAATTACTATCTTTCTATTTTTCCTGATGCTATAGAGAATACCCTATTTGCTTTTGACGGAGCTTATGTTCTTGATTCAAATTTAGTTAATGGCGAAGGATATTGGCTCAGATTCGATAGTTCCGGTACCATAACCATAACCGAAAATCCGCTGAATGAAATCACCATTTTATTGAACGAAGATTGGAATCTAGTATCCGGACTCCATGAAGACATTTCCATTTATTCAATCCTTGATCCTGACAGTATTATTGTCCCGAATACTCTTTTTGGTTTCTCCGGCTCTTATTTTAATACGGAAACTCTCATTCCGGGAAAAGGTTATTGGCTAAGATCGTATGAAGGAGGAATGGTAACCATTCAGGAAGGGATAGTTAATACAGAACTCCCAGACCAATCTTCAAGGGATTCGCTTTTGGAAGAAGCAAATAGAATAACGATTGGTAATG
>CAZBZK010000043.1:0-11676 GCA_964496365.1 uncultured bacterium | reverse complement strand
GTCATGATCTACTTTTTGGTTTTAACTCTTTTTGTAATTGAATAATAAAATGTGTTAATAATAAATTCATATTTGCATTATTATTTAATCCCTCTACTACGGACTCCGTTAATATATTCAACCCACGAATATCTGTGTGAGGGAAAGCATCTAAAAACTCTGTCATACCTGTATTCAATTTACCCTCGTTGAGAGTATCCCGAATCCCATTTTTTAATCGCATAGTCCCCAACAACCATCTCTGCAAAAGGTAAAAATGAAACTTGAACTCGTTTGGATCGGATTTCGATAATTTAGTGTATGTTGATGCAAACTCAATGGATTTTTGATAATCGTTGAACAGCATAAAATCAGAAATGAAATCAAACAATTTTTTAATTTCTTCGGGTTTTCTATCTGCAATTTTACAAGCGGAAAAATAATTTCCCTTAGACAAAGTTGAAATCCATTTTAACCGGTCTTTGCTTACTCCGTTTTGGCTTAACATCCTTTCAATGTTTTCATCAGATAGTGGAGAAAATTGGATGTATTGACATCGTGAAATGATGGTTGGAAAAAGTTTGTTTTTATAATCCGTGACTAAAATTATCGTCGTCAATGGTGGAGGTTCTTCTAAGAGTTTTAACAGAGCATTTGCAGACTCTCCTGAACCGGTTCCCAATAGTTCAGCATCGAATATAACCGCTGTTTTTCTGCCGGGTTGAGTCAGCGTTAAAACCAAGGATTTTCTTAGATTTTTTATAGATGGTAAAACGATACGAGTCGCTCTTGGAATACGAATTTTATGAAATGGATTCATCCTTTTCTTTTCCAATTCATTATGAAAATAAACAACATCTTTTTTATTCAATTCACCCTTAGACTCTGATTTAAAAGCAGGCAGAGGGACCACTAAGTGTAAATGTTCATGTTGCAACGAGTTAAACCGAATGCAGGAACTACAATTACACGAATGAAACTTGTTGGGATTTTCGCAATTTAACAAAGCAGAAAATGCCAATGACATACCCTCTTTTCCGCATCCTGGAGGACCAGAAAAGCAATAGGCTGAACCCACCCTTTTAGAATGGATGATGGTTTTTAATTTATCCCAAACTTCGGGCTGGAATTCAACGAGTTCTTTTATCGTCATTTCGTGAGCCATTTTTCAGGGTTTAATTTTTTTCCATTCCCCCAAATCTCAAAATGCAACGCTGGTGAGCCATTGGAGCCGGATTCCGCTAAGTGGGCAATGACATCTCCGGTTCTAACTTCGCTGTTCACATGGGTTTTTAATGAGGTTAATTGGCTGTAAACCGTATAAAATCCACCTCCGTGGTCTATAATTACCGTGGTTCCAAACCCTCGTAAGTAGGTAATGGTCGCAACAATCCCATTTAATACGGTTTTCACCGGAACATTTGCCTTTCCTTCAATATCAATCCCCGGATATTCTGTAGTGGTTTTTAATTTTGGATTCCACTGTCTGCCAAATTTGGTTACAACATTGCCTTGAATTGGCCAAGGCAATTGCCCTTTTAACTGTGCAAATTGTTTTAATTTTAATGCCTCCTGTTGACGACGGATTCTTTCTTCTCTTGCGAACCGTGCTTTATCCTCAAGAATGGTTTCTCGCAGAAATTCCAGTTCTTTGAGTCCTTTTTCTTTTTCCTTGAGATATTGATCCAACTCGGTTTTATTTTTTTTAAGGGTAATCAATTCGGTCTTTCTGGTCGTTTGTCTTTTTTGGAGACTTTTTTTATGTTTTGTTTTTTCTCTGGATAAGGACAAGTTTTTTCTAAGTCCTGCTTCCATGTTTAATTTGTCCAGACCTATTTCAATCAATAATGAGTTGATGTTGTTTTTTATTTTCCTGTCTTCCGCTGAGACAATTTTGAGATATTCCTTTCGATACACTCCCTGCCTCCAAGATACAGGACTGAATAAGGACTTCAAAAATGATGGTCTGCCTTGTGTGTAAACGTGAACAACTCTTTTTTTGTACCGTTGTCGCAATGTCTTCAATTGAAATTCTTTTTCATTGATTTTGTTTTCTGTTTCCACGATTAACTGTTTAGTTAATTCCTCTTCTTTCGTCAATTCCGAAATTAATCTGTCAGTCAATGAAATTTCCTTTTCCAAAGCACCTAATTTTTTCAATGTGGATGCTTGTCGACTCGTCATATTTTTTATTTTATGTCTTAATTCCTCCACTTCTTTTTTCAACAAATGGATGGATTTATTTTGAAATTCTAATTCTTCATCAAAATCTCTTTGTGCCAACAGGGTTGACACTATAACTAACAACCAAACCACATTTTTTACATTTTGAACCATCGTTAAAATTACCCATTGATTCTATTCCGTAGAAATCAATTCCCAATATAAATTGGAAACCATCGAATTAAAATTTAAACGGATTTTTTACTCGTAATGGTCGAGAAGTTTGACGAAACAATAAGTTCATTTTCACTTCTTGAATATCCTAAATTCTTTTGTTTATTTTGCATATTTTTATTGGAGAAAAATAATGAAAGCCCTTTGGGAAAACTTATTTAAACATTGGAATAAAACAGAAAACCTAACTGAAACAATTTTGAGAGAAATACCTGTGTTCCATGGATTAACTCCTAAACAAATCAATGAAGTTTCCGGGCTCTGTCATGAAAGGCGTTATAAGCCGGATGAAACTGTTTTTAAAGAACATGCACCCGGTGAAGGTGTTTTTATTATCTTGTCAGGAAGGGTTGAAATTTTCTCAGGCGGGGCGAATGGAAACAACCAACCATTGGCTGTTTTAGAAAAAGGAGAATTTTTTGGTGAATTATCTTTGCTGGACTCTGAAAAAAGGAGTGCAACCGCAAGGGCAATAGACGATTGCAGACTTCTGGCTTTTCTACGTCCAGACCTCCAATCCTTATCAAAAAGAAATCCACAAATTGGTTATCTTATTTTGTCCAATTTGGCTCGAATTATAGCAGCACGATTAAGAAAAACGAATAAACATTTTATCGAAGCCAATCCAAAAACAAACTAATGGGAAAAACACCCACTCTGGAAAAATTTTATGCACTCACATTAGGTCTGATATGTCTGGGGATTTTATTTTATATTTGGAATTACATCTCCTCCACAGTTACCATTTTAATTTTCTCATTTCTCCTCACTACCATTCTATTGCCTCTTGTAGATGGTCTTGAGCGAAAAATTCACAGCAGGATTTTGAGTACCATTTTCGTTACCTTATCCATTTCAATACTTTTAGTTGGATTTTTTACCGGATTTGCTGCAGGAATGTTTCAACAGTCATCTGAGTTTTATGGTAGACTCACGGAAGAAAATTATACAAATGAATTATATAATATGTATCGCAATGTGCTTTCAAATATCCCCGGTCTTTCAACATTTGATGGTTTAGACCATTCTCGTTTGGTGGAAAAAATCCAACTTATTTCAGCTGGATTAATTCAAAATTTTCTCACCCTGGCTACCAGTGGAATGCGGTTTGTTTTCCTTACTGTCATGGTTTTTGTTTTTACGTTCATTTTACTTATTGAATATCATCATTTTCGTCGCACATTGGTGGCAATCATCCCCAATAAATATTTTGAGGTCGGACTCAGAATTATTCATAATACGGAAGTTCAAATGTCCCGTTATTTGTCTGGACAACTTTTGGCTGCATCCAGTATAGCTGCACTGTCCTTTATTGGATTGTTTATTTTGAATTTATCTGGTGCCAATCTGACTCTAATTGTTTTTATTTCAATCATTGCCGGGCTTTCAAATTTGATACCATTGGTTGGTCCCTTTGTCGGTATGGTACCTGCTTTGATGGTGGCGGTGATGAATAATTTGGGTAATGATGCCGCTATGTCACACCTATTATTTAATGTTATTCCGTCGCCATTTTACCTAATTGATATCATTCTCATTTTCATGATAGTCCAGCAAATTGACAATAATTTTATTACGCCCACATTGGTAGGTGATAGCGTTGGCTTACATCCTATGCTTGTCATGATTGTCTTATTTGTAGGAGGATCGGTGTTAGGCCCACTAGGTATGCTATTTGCTGTGCCTGCAGCAGGATTCATCAAAGTCATCGCACAGGAAGTTGTATTTTTGGTGCGGTACACCCATTTACTTTAAAAAACCTTTCGTTAAATTTCACCATTATTTAGGAACCTTTAGGATTAAATTCCATAAGAATTCTCGATGAAAATGTATTCCAAAATTTTAATAATTATTTTAATGATATCACCCTTTCGGGCTGTATGTCAAAATTTTACCATTGCCAGAATTCATTATAGCGGTGGTGGTGACTGGTATAGCGATCCCAGTAGCCTTCCAAATCTATTAAATTTTTTATCTGAAAATACCCGAATTACCGTTACAGAAGAAGAAGTAAGAATCCGTCCCACTGACCAAGATTTTTTTCGATATCCATATCTTTATATCACCGGACATGGGAACGTACGATTTTCTGAAGAAGAAACCGTTAGACTCAGACAAACGCTACTACGGGGTGCATTTCTTCACGCAGATGATAACTATGGAATGGATGAATCCTTTCGAACAGAATTGAAACGTATTTTCCCTGAAAAAGACTTGGTCGAACTTCCTGCTGACCATCCGATTTTTCATGTCTATTATGATTTTCCCCATGGACTGCCAAAAGTCCATGAACACGATGGAAAACCCCCACAAGCCTTTGGATTATTTGATGAAAATAGATTGATGGTTTTATACACATACGAATGTGATTTGGGAGACGGGTGGGAAGATTCTGAAGTCCATAATGATTCTGAAGACATACGATTAAGAGCGTTACAAATGGGTGTAAATATAATTTTTTATGCGCTAATTCAATAATGACGAACTTAACAAACCAGCTCAGCCGATTTCGTAATGCCCTTATAAAAAGAGATTTAATCCAACTTTTTTGGACATTCTATGCGTTTCTATTGATCTTGTTCATTTTTGGAGTTTCAGCTGAATCCATATTTTATTTTTCATCCTCTGTTAAACAATATGTTTATTTAGGGATGCTATTTGGATTATTTTTGATAATCGGTGGTTATTTAACCCAAATTTTGTTATTTAAAAAATATGGGTGGAACCGTTTGGCACGTACCTTAGGTGAATATTCCTTCCCGAAAAAAGATACGGTAATTAATGCACTTCAACTGGAACGTTCCTTGCCGGATAGTACATCAAAAAGCCTTAGCCATGCGTTTATTACAAAAACAATCGATACACTTAAACACATTGACCATCACAAAATTATTAGTGTTAATATGACAGGAAAATATGTTGTGTTGGGACTGCTTATTTTTATCTCAACTGGGTTTCTTATTTTCACCGATTCAGCTGGTAATTCCGTGTTCAGATGGTCTCATCCTCTCACCACATTTGAAGCACCAAAACCTTTTCATTTACGTTCAATAACCGGAGATATTCATCTTCTCGGAGGTGATGATGCGGACATCACCATCATATCCAGCCAAGTTCAAAAAGACACGGTATTTTTGACTCTAATTCCTGTTATAGCTAATGTGCAGGATTCCACCAAAAATAATCCCATCCATTTAAAAACCGTCCCGGATTCAACAGGGAATTATGTGTTTAAATTAAAGGAAATCTATCAGGATTATTCATATGAAGCCAATGTCCTTGCACAACATTTCTGGGAACCATGGAGAGAGGTTCGTTCTCCAGATTACAGAATTATGGTTACAGATCGTCCCGCAATACAATCATTTTCATTGTTGTTAATCCCTCCAGAATATTCAGGATTAGATGCCACAACCCAATCGGAAAATCAGGCAAATGTTCAGGGATTAAAAGGGACGATTGCCACCATCAATTTTACATCGAATAGACCTCTGTCGCAGGCATTCTTAAATATCAATGATACTCCCCATCCGCTGGAAGTGGAAGGAAAACGTGCAAGCGGAGATTTTACTTTAATAGAAAATGGTGTTTTTACTATTCATCTATTTGATGAACGTCATATTACCAATCGAGATCCTATTCCTTATCATATCGAAATTATCCCAGACCTTTATCCCCAAATTTCTGTGTACGAACCACCTCCAATCACAGAATTGGGTGATGAACAGGTTATTCCCATTCATTTGGACATTGAAGATGATTTCGGGTTTTCCACCCTTCAAGTCGGATATGAGATAATTCGGCCTTCTTTTATTGAATCTGATCCTATCATTTCTGTTTTTTCAGTCTCGAATATTGTCCCTGATAAACCTAAACAAACCGTGTTTCTGGATTGGGATTTGACTGAAATTATGCTCATGCCTGAGGATGAAATACATTACCATTTTGAATTATATGATAATGATCTTGTTTCCGGACCCAAAAAATCTCTATCTGGGAATTTTGTCGCCCGACTTCCATCGCTTGAAGACCTTTTTTTCGGAATAGAGAAAAAAGAGGATAATCTCATGGAAGATTTAAGTATGAACCTCGAAGACGTGAAACAAATTCAGGAACAATTAGAAGATGTCAATCTTGATTTAATCAAATCCAAAGAAATGAGTTGGCAGCAAGAGCAAACCATCAAAAAAATTCTGGAAGAAACCAAAGAGAAAATGGCTGAATTTCAAGAGATGGCTGAAGCAATGGAATCTCTGAAAGAATCCGCTGAAAAACATCAGTTGTTTTCTCCTGAACTCATGGAAAAGTTTACTGAACTCAATCAGTTGGTGAATGAATTGATTTCTGAAGATTTAATGTCCAATATGAACAACATTGAAGACATGATTGAAAATATGAATCCAAAAGAGATGATGAATGCCCTGACAGACATGGCGGAAAACATGGATCAAATTGAACAGGAGTTAGATCGATTTCTTGACATTTTAAAACGAATTCAAGCCGAGCAAAAACTGGATGAAGTCGCAAAACGGTTGGAACAATTGAAAGAGCAACAGGATCATTTGGATCAACAATTATGGGAAATGAATGACCCGTCCGACGCATCAACATTTTTACGGCATGAACAAAGTGAAATGAGAATAAAGGAAGAATTTGAACATATCCAATCAGCAATGGAGGAAGCGGTTGATCTCACAGAAGAATTCAGCTCATCAACCTCTGAAGCAATGGAAAAATTGGCGGAATCGTCATTGGTTAATTCTACAGAAAAAAATATCGAAAATGCTACATCAAATTTAAACAACCAACAGTTGAGTCCATCTCGAAAGTCCAGTAAATCTGCTTTGTCCGGATTGTCTCAGTTACATGAGATGGCAATGGATATTCAACAACAGTTTCAGCAAGAAACCTCTGCTGAGATGGTAGAAAAATTTCAGAAAATCATGGCAGATGTCTTATCCTTATCAAAAACTCAAGAAAACCTTCGTCAAATCACAGCCAATACGCCTCGAAATTCACAACGAGTAAAAAACCTTCCAAACCAACAGCAAATTTTGAAAGACCAATTGGCACAAACCATGGCGACTATGATGGATTTATCCCGTGAAACATTTGCTGTAACCCCAGAAATGGGAAAAGCTCTTGGAAAAGCGTCTGTTGAAATGAGCGAATCCATTTCACAATTATCCGAACGAAATACCACAGCCAGTAAAAATAAACAAGATTTGGCAATGGAAGGATTAAATCAAGCCGCTTTGAGCATTTATCAATCTATGCAAAACATGCAGTCAGGGGGCTCTGCAAGTGGATATGAACAATTTTTACAGCAGATGGAAGAAATGGCAGGACAGCAACAGGGAATTAACAATCAAGGAATGCAATTAGCCTTGGGACAAATGGCGGCGGGTATGCAACAAGGAATGATGCAAAGGATGCTGTCTCAACAACAAGGTGTCCAAAAATCTTTACAGGAATTAATGGAAGAAATGGCACAGTCCGGAACAAAAGGAACCGGGGATTTAAATGGGATAGGGCAGGATATGGAAGATGTCATAAAAGACTTGAAACATAACCGCTATACCAGAAAAACACAAGATCGACACCAACGCATATTATCCAGAATGTTAGATAGTCAAAAGTCTATGACCCAACAAGGAAAAAAAGAAGAACGATTGTCAGAAACAGCATCAAAAATCGTTACGTTTTCAGGTCCATCCGGTCTTCCTGAAGATTTAGGACAAAGACAAAGTTTGACGTCTGAAGCTTTAAATCAAGCTATGAAAGCTGGTTATACTCAAGAATACATGACCATGATCCGTCGTTATTTTAATTCACTTAGTCAATCCTCATTAATGGAAAACCCACAAGGTCCAACAACCGTAGAAGAAAAAAATGACTAAACCACTTTCTCTTTTTTTTACGTTATTTTTTCTATCTCAAATGTTCAGCCAAAATGTGTCTGGAGCTCTCAGAACTGCCCGGCTCATGGAACGTAGAGGGGATACAGAGAATGCCATAGCCATTTATGAAAATATTTTAGATAAAAATCATAATCAACAAGCATATACCAACTTGAAAAAATTGTATTCTCGTTTAGGGGCATACGATGAAATGGCGACAATAATTCATGTGTATAAAACCAGATTTCCAAAAAAATTGGAGGCTGCACTTGATTTAGGAGAAGCCTATTGGAAATTAGATGACAAAGAAGCTGCCAAACGAGAATGGACTGAAGCCGAAAATAATTTTGGTTCCCATACAACCATTTATAAAAAATTTTTCTATCTATTTACAAATTTAGGATTATCTGAAGAAGTACATTCGATGATTAATCGAGCTCGGTTGAAATTTAATGACCCTGCTTTGCTCTCCATGGATATTGCCAATTATCATTATTCTCGCAAAAGTTTTAAAACTGCCATTGTTGAATATTTGAATTATTTATCTGCTCATCCGGTACAAATAAAAATGATCACCGACCGAATTTTACTTATTAGCGACGATGAAGATTCTCATAACATTATTGTGGATATTCTCAATGAAAACATTAAGAAAAATAGCAATTTATATCGACCTGTATTGGCAGGTTTCTTTTTTAAAACTCAACAATATAACAAAGCATTCAATCAACATTTAGTGTTGGGATTCAACTCAGATAAAGATGTGAGTCGGTGGATGAACTTTTCAAATGGGCTAAGAAAAGAGTCCCAATTTGAAATCGCTGTTAAAACTTATGAAACACTTCTCAGTCAAAATCGTGTTACAAGTTCACCCATTTTTGCTGGGCAAGCTTTATTAGGTTTGGGACAAACTTTTGAAGATAAAATCATTCCACATGATTCAAAAAACCTATCTTTTATTTCCTTTTTTAAAGGAAATTTATTTTTCAAAGATCCCTTTTACCATCAACAAAATATTTCCGTTCAATCGTTGGATATTGCCTTTCAATTATATGATTCCCTACTCACTTCCATGCCTTCGTCATCGTTTTCTGCAGCTGCTTACCATCGTCTGGGAGAGATTCAGTTTAAATTATTAAATGATTTTGACGGAGCTTTAAAATCTTATCAACATGCATTAAATAGCCGGCCAAAGACAACATTAAAAAATAAAATCAAACTTCGCATAGGCGAAATGCATCTGGCCAAAGGGAATTTAGAAAAAGCACAACACTATTTCAACCAAACCAAAAAAACAAAAGGTGAATTTCATTATTACTATATCTTAACTCAATTATTTTTGGGTCAAATAGATACTTCGTTAACATTGATCGAAGCATCCCTAGAAAACATTACTCCAATTTCCTCAGATTTTAATGACTTAATGGAACTAAGAAATTTTATTTCACATCATTACCAAAATGGAATGGAACTAGATAAACATGCCTTTAAATTATTTTTAAATGGAGAATATTATTTGCGCCAAAAAAAGCTCCCGGAGGCTGTAGCTTCGTTCACATATATCCAAGAACAATATTCAGAATCTTCTCTGGCTGATGTAGCAGTTTTTAGGGAAGCATTAATCCGATTGAAATTGAATCAAATTTCTGAAGCTGTTGCTCTTGCGGAAAAATTAACTGAAACAAAATTTGCCGATAGAGGGTGGGTTCTCCTTGGAGAAATTTATGAAATATTTAATACCAATCCTGAAGCAGCCCTTACGTATTATTACCGCTTACTCGAGGATTTTCCTACTTCGTATTTAACAGAACCTGTCCGATTACATGTCCGCAATTTGAAAGATCAACTAAAAAGCTAACTCTCAATGAAAAAATTATTATTACCATTTGTTTTCACAATTTTATGGTCCCAAAAAATCCTCATCCCCATGGATATAACTCAAAAAGACCATCTAAAAGCATACGGTGTTGCTTATTATATTTTAACAGAACGAGTTAATGTGGAATGGCTCCTCAATTATAGAGGTGGTTCTTTTTTAATCGATAGTTTTCCGTTTATTGTTCAAGAATGCAGACTCCGTGGTGTTTCTTTCGAAACCATTGATGGAAACAATCTGCTTTCGATATATGGAGAAATTGAGAAAAACAATATGGAAATTGTTTTATTGGAAAAAGCACCAAAAGTCGCAATTTATTCTCCTCCTAATAAACAACCATGGGATGACGCAGTTACCCTTGCATTAACGTATGCTGAAGTCCCATATCGTACCATTTGGGATGAAGAAGTACTGACATTAGGACTTGAAAAAATTGATTGGCTTCATCTTCATCATGAAGACTTTACAGGACAATACGGGAAGTTTTATAGAAGTTATCATACTGCTTTGTGGTACATTAAGCAAAAGGAGCAGTTCGAATCTCTGGCATTGAAGTTGGGTTTTCCATCAGTTCATGAAGAAAAAAAAGCGGTAGCTCGAACCATTAAAAATTATGTGGGTCAGGGAGGATTCCTTTTTGCCATGTGTTCTGCTACGGATTCTTATGACATTGCATTGGCTGAAGAAGGTGTGGATGGAGCCCATCGTGTGTTTGATGGAACTCCCATTGATCCAAATGCCCAAAGCCGTCTTGACTTTTCCAAAACTCTGGCATTCACCGATTTTAATCTCATCACTGATCCCATGGTT
This sequence comes from uncultured bacterium, assembly GCA_964496365.1. Taxonomy (GTDB): domain Bacteria; phylum Fidelibacterota; class Marinisomatia; order Marinisomatales; family AB-629-J13; genus AB-629-J13. The sequence goes on along the minus strand of CAZBZK010000043.1, from coordinate 714 downwards.
TATGAATATTCCGACATTGATTTTCCCCCCAGTAACAATCCCATCACACGAGGGGCAGAAGCGGACTATTTCACACTTTTTGAATTTTCCGCTAAGTTTGATCCTGTCCCGACAATGCTCACCCAGAATCACGTCTTTACCATTAAGGGATTCATGGGACAGACGACAGGATATCACAAAAGCAAAATTAAAAAACATATCGTACTTATGGGAGAAGATCCTGCTTCTGATCAGGTCAAGTATCTTCACGGAAGTTTCGGAAAAGGTGCTTTTGCATTTTTGGGAGGGCATGATCCGGAAGACTATCGCCATTTTGTTGGGGATCCACCTACAGATTTATCACTCCATAGAAATTCCCCGGGGTATCGACTGATTTTAAATAATGTCCTCTTCCCTGCGGCAAGAAAAAAAGAGAGAAAAACATAGTGTTAATTCGGGAAGGTACTTTTGAGGAATGCGTGAATTTATCAAAAAAAATCATGGATTTTGAATCACCTTATGAAATAAATGAATATAAAAAACGGTGTGAAACCGTAACCCATCTTCCTCTTATTGCCGATATGGATAACAAACAAATTGGATTCAAAATTGGTTATGACCGTTATAAAGATGGAAGTTTTTATAGTTGGATGGGAGGGGTCCTCCCTGAATTTCGACAAAAGAAAGTTGCCAGCAAACTTGCGGATTTTCAGGAAAATTGGGCATTAAAAAATG
>CAZBZK010000042.1:7610-12304 GCA_964496365.1 uncultured bacterium | reverse complement strand
CATCCGGTATGGACATGATTCAAATCGAACCGGACATCCGCTTTATGATGGCATCGCCAGAAAAAGCATTGGCAGATTTTATTCAAAGCCAGAAAGGCGTACCCATTTACCCTGCTGAAAATTTTGAACAGTATATATTGGACGATATTCGCCTGGACACAGGGCTACTTTCCCAATTAAAGTTAGACGAATTAAGTGTTTATTCTGCTATTTACAAGTCGAGAAAATTGTCTCAACTATGTGAAATCATCAAAAAGATGAAGGAGGGAAATTGATGCATCCGTCCATTTCGAAAATGCTCCAAAAATACAACTGTGAAACATCCGCAGACACTGTAAACGCCCTGCGTGAAATTCTGCAGGAAATTGCTTTGTTGGGCTTATGGCGCAGCAAGTTTTTTGAACACGGGACTTTTTACGGCGGCAGTGCATTGCGTATTCTTTACGGATTAGACCGCTATTCTGAAGATTTAGATTTTTCATTGTTAAAGCCGAATGATCATTTTGACTTCAGCCGTTTTTTAATACCCCTGCAAAAAGAATTGGAAGCATTTGGTTTTGATATTGCCATTGAACAAAAAGAGAAAAAAGTTAAATCTCAAATTGAATCCGCATTTTTAAAAACAAATACATTTACTCAAATGCTATTGGTTTCATCGGACAAATCAACGGTCAAGGGGATTCACCCCAAACAATTACTTAAAATCAAATTGGAAGTGGATACCTATCCGCCATTGGGATTTGAAACGGAAATAAAATATCTCCTTCATCCTGTTTCATTCCCGGTAAAAGTGTTTACCCTGCCCAATTTATTTGCAGGGAAAATGCACGCCATTTTATGCCGAAAATGGGCGAAGAGAATTAAGGGCAGAGATTGGTATGATTTGGTGTGGTATGTCGCCAATCATCCCGAATTGAATATGGGTCATTTAGAACTTCGTATGAGAGACAGCGGGCATTTGCCTTCCAATGAAAAACTGACAAAAGAAAAATGTTTGAAAATGCTCACAGATAAAATCAATGGGTTAGATTTTGCCAATGCTAAAAAAGATGTAGAAAAATTTGTAAAAAGTGGTGATTTAGATCTGTGGTCAACAGCATTTTTTCTGGATATCATCAACCGGATAAAATGGACACATTGAATCATGGGTAATCTCTCTGAATTCAATGCCATAGAACGCCCTGTAACAGAATGGCTTTCCAAAATGGGTTGTGCAGTTCCCAAAGCCATTCTTTTATAAATTTGACGGGAATCCAACCCGATAATCTCACCATTTAACTGATTAGCGACGGAGACTGCTAACGATGTTTTGCCTACAGCCGAGAGTCCAACAATGGTCAATATTTTTTCATAATCCAGATGGAAATTAGGATTCGTAAGGTTCAGTCAGCAAAGACATCTTGAAAAACTTTGATTTTTCTTGTTTGCTTTTCAAATCAGTCTTACCTCGTTTTATGAATATCGGGATTCATTATCACCATTTTACGAGTATGGAAACATGTATATTAGGATCAAGGCTTATCATCCCAATACCCAATATGACGGAAAAATCAAATGAATGATCACGTTCGTCATTTAGTCTCCGATCAGTTTCGCCATTGGTCCTTGCAATACACTTTTGAGTTTGAAGTTGGAAGACGATAGAGATGGAACCATACTGAAAATTGCCGATTCTTATATCGGGCACATCAGCAAAAAAGCCGAAGAAAGTTTCGAAACAGGATGGATGACAATCTTCAGTGAGACATTCAAACCTTACGTGGAAAAGAAAACTTCCGGAGATTAAAAGACCGTCTATCCAACGAATTGTTTTAACTTATCCTACGATGGTATTTGATTCAATACAACAATCCATTGTGGGTCAATGGACTACCCTCAAATGTAATTGAGCGACTATTTCTTCTTTTTCTTTTTTTGTAAAAACTGTTGTAACCAAAATAACCCAATCATGGTCTTCACATCTGAGATTTCTCCATTTTTCACTTTGTCCATGGCTTCAGCGATTTTTAAAGGGGCAAATTCAATGAATTCATTTTCATCATTTTTACCATTAGTTTTGGTTAGGTCTTCTGCTAAATACAACCACATTTGTTCATTAGAAAATCCGATGGCAGGATGGATTTTGGTCAAAAACTTAAGTTTGCCCGCAGAATAACCAATTTCCTCTTCAAGTTCTCTGTTTGCACAATCCTCAGGTGATTCACCCTTATCTAATTTCCCTGCAGGAAATTCGATGAACACCCTTTTTGCTGGATACCGATATTGTCGGATCATCCCCAATTTTCCATCAGGTAGAATGGGAATAATACAAGCTGCTCCTGGATGCTCAATCCATTCTCTGGTGCTAGTTTTATCATTTGGGAGCTGAACTTTGTCCAAGAATACCTTGAGCATACGCCCTGAAAATATTGAATGAGATACCAATGTGGTTTCTGTAAGATTATGTGACATGTTTATTTTTATTTAATTTAGATTTTGATAATATTAATTATTGTAATGCAATGATCAACTGGAGGGCTTGTTCCATGTCCACTTCAGACATTTTACCTTTGTATAAGCCTCGGACAATTCTATCTCTGTCCAAAATGATGATATTATAACTGTCTTTCTGTAACTTCCAACTTTTTCTCAACACAGCTTCATAATCGAATAAGACTGTTGTATCAAATTTCTCTGCCTTTCTCCCTCCGATGGCACGAATAAGAAAATCCGGTTTCCAAGAGCTGGCACAATCTGCGATTCCAATTCCCCGAAAAGAATCTCTGTTAATAAGACTATCTACATCAATAGCTTTTTTCACTTTATCGTTAAATTCTTCATTCATATCAGATTCATCAGGGTCAACATAATTGATTTGAAGAATTTGGTTGGGCCATGAATCCATCGTGTATTCCTTTTCATTCGCATCCGACAAGACCCAATGAGGTACTCTCATCCCAATTTCAAGTGGTGATTGTGAATACAAAATGGATAAAAATGAAATCAACAGACTTATCTGAAATCTCATTAAAAATACTCGATGTAGGTAATCTTTAGTTCACGATTGAAATAATCCACCTTTTCCTCATCAAAAAGAAGATTATTAAAATCCAATTCAATATGTAAATGATCAACAAACGTCCATCGAATCGCAGCATTCAAATAACCACCTTTATTTAATGCCAAGGATCCAGCAGTCATGTCATTTTCGTTCAACGCCGCATTGTATTCCACCAGCAACGCAAGTTCAGGATTAATTTCCACGTCCAATCCAAAAAATAAATTGGGGTCGTCATCCCCATCTTTATCCTCAAGGAAATTCATACTGATCCCACCATGAATACCGGAATTCCCGAGGGGTGTTTTCCAGCTTTTACTGGCAGAAAAATAGGCTCCGTATGCTTTTATATCATACCGCTGGAGAGTGTCAATATCTGTGTAATCACCGTAACCTTGCGTATTGAGTCCGATTGCACACCCGGGAGCAGAATCAGTTTCATCTAAAAGGTGGTATTTTAAATTTACTTCTGGACGTGGATACCAGTGAAGTGTATCATCTCCAATTAAATTGCCCGCTCCATAAGACAACCCAAATTGAAACCGATCGGTAATACCAACGGTCAGTCCAGTAGACAAACCTCCTTTTTTTTGAACTCTCATATCCATTGAAAAACTACCTCGAACCAAAGTTCCTGCGGTAGGAACTGTAATCAAATTTGTCGGTGGAGGGTAAGAAGTTTGAGCTGTGAGTGTGCAAAAAACTATTGAAAAATAAAGGAATAGGTGTGGGATTTTCATGGTTAATTCATCTATAATTAAATGCGAATTTATGGGAAGAATTCCAACAAATCAACAATGAGTTTCTTATTTTACTGGAATCAGATTCTCATCCAACTGATTGGATAATCTGAATCGAATAATTGAACCGGTTGGAGAATCACACACATAAATCACCCCTCTTGAATCCACAGCAACTGCACTAGGATATTCTAAATAATTCTTTTTTTCAACAATGAGAAACGTATCCGTTTTGACAGAATCTGTGTCATTCATTACCCACAAAGTTGTATCCACGGTTTCAAAATCAACACCTGCTTTTTTAAAATACATGCCTTGATGATCAAACACTTGAATTTCTTTTTCCAATGTATTTGCAACGTAAATGTATTGGTGTTTATCCACAGCTACATCCAAGGGGTTATCGAAGCGATAAAGTTCCATTATATCATGTATTCCCTGTTGAAACTCCGATGGATAAACCGGATAGGTGCCACTCAGGATTGGTTTGATTTTATGAACATGAAAATAATCTCCTGTTTGAGCATAATATAAATTCCCATGTTCATCCATATCAATTCCTTGTGGACTATTCACGGTCCCCGATCCCGTTCCATATTCAGAAACTGTATGTCCAAAGCTCAGCTTATGTGTCCAAAATTCTTCTCCAGATTCTAATCGAATTTTGTATGATCTCAATAAATCAAGAGCTAAAATCCGATGGTGTCGAGTGTCCGTAACAAAAAGAGTACCTGAACCCTCTTTCATTGTGGTCAACCCCGAAAATTCTGATTCTGTACTTTTATACCAAATATCACCGGTTGTGTCTTGTGAATTTCCATCATAAACTATGTGGAAATTAACGAGAGAATCCCGAATGATTGGGTTTTCCTCCCACATGATTTCCGTCAATTCCCATTGGGGATTGTTCACGGCTT
>CAZBZK010000042.1:0-7510 GCA_964496365.1 uncultured bacterium | reverse complement strand
GAATATTCTGCTCCTAACGAGATAGTTTCAGCATTATCAACAGGGTGGTTTAATTGTATAGAGATTATTAAATCTTCTTTTTTTGAACTTAATACATCCAAGGCGGTCCCCACTCTAAAAATAGTTGGGGGTGAAAACAATTCAAAATTTGATTCGATTTCTATTTCTTCCCCTGTTTCCGTATCCAATATGCGCTTGACAAATGAACCGTTTGGATTCGTCTGTGGTCCAAAATGTGACAGGGAAGCTGAAAACCTCAGCGTTTTGTAGCCGGTCCAATAATAAGTCCCTAAATCTACCATAGAAGATGACATAATATGTCCCGCTAAATGTTCGGATACGTGTTTAAGTGTGACCCCAAAACTGAACCGATCTGTCATTTTAACCCCATAAGTCAATCCAATGAACCGGTCTTGAAACGTGAAATAATTTCCAGTACCGTGAGGATTATATTCAGTCGTTTCACGCATGGGGTTCATGTGCAAAATTCCCGCCGAAACACCTAAGTAAAACTGTTTCTTAAATGAAGTCGTATAGGCACCATAATCATAGTGAATTCCCGAATGCCATTGCACACGGGATAGGGTAATTTCTGTCTGATTAAATTGAGCAATGGTAGCAGGATTATAATACACAGATGAGGCATTTTGATGAAGGGCAACTACGGCTTCACCCATTCCTTCCGCTCTTGGGCTGACCCCGATGTTAAGAAATGTAAATACAGAGGTCCCTGCTCGCTGTCCACCCAAAATAGGAAATAAATTTTGAGCGGGAAGTAAAGTGCAAAAAACAGTTAACAGCAGTAAATATTTAATTTTCAAAAAAGAACTTGAATTCCCATAACAATTCTTCGTGGTGATCCTGTTCGGGACGGGTCGTTATTGGGATTTGGATTTTCAATTAAGTAATATGGAACAATTTCTCCGTCACCGTATCCCTTACCTGTAAAGGGATTAATTCGTGTGGGAATCGCCTCATTTAAAAGATTTTCTGCTTCAAAAAATATTTTGAAAGTAACTCGTTTAAAATCAACCGATTTGTATAATTTTAGGTCAACGGTACTAAAGCCTGAAACTGAGTTGATTCCGAATAATTTTAATAAATTAGAATAATACTCGCTCAAATAATAATTGGGTTTATCATCCTCACGAGTACCCACATAATAAGGATTTCCACCAATGTAAATGATTCCATCGGGATAATCATTTGTCCCCGGAATAGACCGGGTATATCGTCGGGTGGACGAAAATTCTATCCTCATTGATCCTCCCCATCCTTTCGGATGGCGGTAATACATATTCGTAAAAAATTGAATTGGTTTATCCCAAATTAGAAAATTTTCGTTTAGTGGTTTTTCTCTTAATTCACCGGCATCCACCAATAAATTATCCAAGGGTGAAGAGCTTTTCCCCGTTACAATAGAGTAATTGACATTCAAATCTATGTACCAATTTTTAAACAATCGGCTTTTAACAATGGTTTCGATTCCTCTGGCTCTGGCATAGTCTGCATTAAAATACATATTGAAGGATAAATGTGAATATTTTGGATTGGAAGGAATGACTGATTGTGAGGTTTCGTAATCGAACATATCTTTCCAGTATGCTTTCACTTCCAAGACCTGATCCGGGTTGAACCGATGCTTGATTCCCAGTTCATATTGTACAGTGGTCTTTGGATTCAAGTTTGGATTACCAAATATTTGATAGGTGGATTGTGCCGATGAATTGAGTTTAGCATACACGTACTGAAACGTAGGCAATTGAGAGAAATGTCCATAATAAAAATACAAGACATCATTATCCGTTACTGGATGTGATATGCCAAATCTTGGACTCAGTCTGCCTTTCCCATGGTAGCCAAACAGTTTGAATGTTTCATCCATGAATTTTTGTCTTGCTGTCTCAGTAATAATCACAGATTCGGTGTCATGAATGGCATGTTCTACATACCGCCCCGGAAACCAATAATCATATCTCAATCCTCCATTGATGGTCATTCCTTCGAATATAATTTGGTCTTGTATATAAAAAGCTCCAAACATGGTTTGTGCATTATATGAATCGTAATTTGCTCCTAATCCAGTGGATCCTGTCCAAGGTTCATCAATATCCAAAACCTGCATTTCAGTCCAAGTGTTTTCCAAACCAGCTTTAAATTTGTGACGAGGTGGTAATTGCAAAGTTATATCATAATCAAATCGGATGTTATCACTGTACATATCATACCATTCCGGTGCGAACCCTGAATCATAAAATTCATCTCCATACGAAATACGGACATTTCCCTCTTCGTCTGAATAATTATAATTAATGGGCATTAAATCAAGTCGTTCGGTATAATCAGTCCAATGTAAATCTTGGACCGCACTATGTTCAAATGTGATAAATCGCCCTAAGGACATTGAATAAAACGTTCGTTCCCCAAGTGAATGAGTCCAATTTAGATTCAACAATCGGGATTCCCGGGTAATGGTATTGTAATGGTCCAAAATATTCTGATATCTATATGGAAAATATGTCGAAGAAAATGCTCGAGGCATAAAGTATCCCTGATTAATATTTAAAGAACCATCATAAGAAATCATTAGTTTTTTTTGGGGTTCAATTTCCCACAATAACTTGTAAAGAAAATGCCAATCATTATTTCCTCGCATGGATAAATTTTTTAGAATTTGATCCGATTCTTCATCACTTACATTTGGAATTTCCCAATTCCGATGCGGGTATAAAGTGTTAGACACTGGTAATTGACCATCAAAAACATTTCCAAATCCAGAAAAGAAAAATGATAATTTTCCCGGTAATTTCACACCGAAAAATGGTAATATTAATTTCGGTAAAATGGAAGGTCCTCCAATATTAAATTCAAAACGATCTGAAAAGCTCATGGGTGATTTCTTTTCGAAAACTCCCCAATGATCACTGATATATTTCACAGCACCTTCATAATTATCGGAACCACTTTTTAAACTCACATTAACAATTCCGGACATTGCTTGTCCATATTCTGCATTATATCCTCCAAGAATCACCTCCAATTCTTCGATGGCTTCAGCATTAATGAAAAGATTACCTGAATACCCCGATAAGGGATCTTTTACAGACATACCATCTACGATGAACATACTTTCATCCAACCTTCCTCCACGGATATGAATCTCATTATCCTGCTTGGTTACACCCATTTGATCTGCCAATAAATCCTCAACTCCTGAAGCCAATCTATCCTCAATTTCTTCCCGGGAAATACGAGATACTGATGCGGTTTCATCAACATCAAATAATGGTTTGTCTCCAATAACAAGCACCTCTTCTCCGAAAGAAAGTACAGTTTTCTCTAAAACGAATTCTAATTTTGTTGTTTGTCCAGCATTCACCATGATGCCTGTTTGTAACAATACTTTGTAACCCATCATGGAAATCTCGATATCATAATTCCCGGCTTTTATGTTTGGTATGAAAAAATCTCCTTCAAGATTAGAGGCCGAACCATAGTAGGTTCCCTTCACGATGACATTAGCTCCCGGGAGACTTTCTCGATTTTCAGAGTCTAAGACCTTGCCTAATATGTTACCTGTAGAATTTTCGGCACATAAAATGCTCAATGAAAACCATAACCATTTTAATTGGCTAACCACTGAAATTCTATTCATCCTTAAAAACATCATTTAGTATATAATTTAAAAACCCACTGGAATTTCCTCCAGAACTTCGATTCAATATAACTCCTTTTGGAAATGGTTGAGTGTTTCCACCAACAATGGTACCCAAGTCAGGATTAATAATCATAACAGATCGAAGGTCTTCAACAACTCCACTATAAATGGAATTCCATGTCATACCTCCATTAAACGAATTTAATATTTTACCGCTACTCCCTACTGCATAACCTAATTCTTCATTAAAAAAAGATAATGAATACAACGTTTCACTGACTCCCGAATACATGGATTCCCAATCAATACCACTATTTTCTGTTTTTAAAACAAGTCCTTCACTCCCGCAAATCCACCCCAAATCTTCATGGATAAAGTCAACACTATAAAACCAAGAATTTTCAAAGGATGGAATCGATCGACTTTGCCATGAATATCCACCATTCTGTGTCATCAAAATAGAACCATTGGATCCCACAATCCATCCCTGTGAGGAGTTTATAAATTGAATATCCTCAAGTCTCGAACTGGTATCTACCTCTTTACTGACCCACGTTTCACCTCCATTTGTAGTGTGAAGTATCGTCCCGCTTTTGCCCACAACCCATACCTCATTTTCATTGAGAGCTTCCACAGAATAAAGTGTTTTACTTGTACCTGATATTTGTTCAAACCAAACATTTCCACCATCAACCGTTTTTAAAATAGTGCCTGATTTCCCAACAATCCAACCGGTATAGGAATCCAAAAAAGTAATATCTCTTAAATCTTTATTTGAAATTGGATTCATAGTTTCCCAATTGGAATGATTACCTTGATTTTTTATGATTAATCCATCTTCTCCCACAACCCACACTATTTCATTGGAGGAATATTCAACAGCATACAAAACCAATGGTGTTAGGGTTTCTTCCTTCACCCATTCCAAATCCAATACTGGGGCATATCCTTTGAAAAGTGGTAGTGAAAGAATAATAGCTTTCCCTGCATTAACATTTTTTTGATAGGAACCGCAAACTGTGGGATTCCCTGACCATAAATCAAGATCATTTTCAGGTAACTGAAGTCGATATAAATTTTGAAATCCTAACGCATCGCTCTCAAATCCTTTGACCTCTACGGATATGGGATTGCCAATGGTAAGCGTATCGGCAATTTCGTTCTGTGGTATTAGATTTTTTTCCGAGTGAATATCTCCTCCCGGATTTAAGGGGATTATTTCATCCATTGGAAACCACGAAATATGAGAGGTGTCTGGGAAAACTGTGAAGTTTAGAAAAATATTTCCTCCTCTTTCTATAAATGTTTGAATGCTAGTTTCAGCATCATGGAACGTAAAATTACCCGTGTATCCTGCATACCATATTACTGTGTCAAAATAAGAGAGAGTTTCAGTGATATCGCTGATGGCGAATGGAAGTCTTTCACCAATTTCCCAGTAGGAAATCTCCTCTGATTCAGTTGAATTTAATAAGTCCAAGTACCAATTTAATGCGCTGTTCGGTGTGTCCTGTGGAAAATCATCCACGATTAAAATAGACCCGACTGGTTCTTTCACAACCCATCCAGTAGGAGAGCCTTCCACTCTTTCATCCGGGAATTGTATCGTTTTGCTACTAGCTCCTGCAATATCGTGGGCTTTTAAGAAAAACACATGATTCCCTTGTGGTAGGTTTGTGAGAGTGATGGAAGAATGTGCGGCGGCATCCAACTCAGTCCAACACATATTACATGTATCATCAACTGCATAAAAAATAGAAACAATAGTTTCTGAACCATCTAAATCCACTACATCCCAAACAAAAGTACGGGTCGGAAATGTATAATGAATATTATCGTGATTTGGTAATTCATCTGAAAAAGGATTACTGAGGTGTCTAAAGCTGATTTGAGGAGCAGAATTTTTTATGGGTAGGACCAACTGAGCTGGTGTGTTATCTATTTCCCCATCGTTATCAATTGCAGATACTTCAAATTGAAACACATCGAATTCTTTAGTGATTGGAACAAAAAACACTCCTGACTCTGACATAGTTTCCTTCCATGTACTATCTGTATTCCAGCGATACTGATACCCTACGACTTCCCCATCTGTATCTTCACCCCACCAGTGGAGTTCTTGGCGACTGGTGGTAACCGTAGTAAACGAATTCAGGAGTGTATCAACTAAAATAGTAGAATCAATATTGAGAGGTGTTTCCAGTTCATAAAACCATGTCGTGTCGGAAATATCCGATCCTGAAACGGGGTCAGTGACTGAAATTATTTCATCAATGATGGCATAAATGGTATCCGATGCTATCAGGGATAAATAAGTCTCAGGATAACTATTTTCATGCGGCGATGAATTATCCTCATATTCCCAAACAGAACATGACAAAACGAAAAACACCGGTAGGCATTTTAGTATTGAAGTCATAAATTTATCAGAGGAGAAAGAGATTACCTACCGTGAACATTTTATACCAGCGAGTGTTAACTGGATACAATTTAAGTATTTTCAAAAAAAATATCTTGGTACCATGATTAGTTTTATGACAAAATAATTTTTTGAAAGTATTGGGATAATATGTATATCCACATATTGCAAGGGTTCATGTTCAACACCAACATAATTTATGTACGATAATCACTTTTGTAATCATTACCTTATTAACATCATTTTTTTCTGATTAACAAACTCACCTGCTTGAATTCTGTACATATACACTCCAGAACCAACCTGTACATTTGAGGCATCCGTACCATCCCAAACTACATTGTGAAATCCGGGTTTAAGTGTCGTGTTCATCACCTGTTTCACCTCTTTCCCAAGAATATCAAAAATCACCAAAGTTACTTTATGTTTTTTCGGTAATGAAAAATGAATTTCAGTTTGGGGGTTAAATGGATTGGGGAAGTTTTGAGAAAGGGTGTAGTGGAAAGGAATTTGAGGTTCCTGTTTTAACATTGCGGAGTGAACTGCACCATCAACAATAATTTCTCCATTGCCTGATAATATATGTTTAACACCCGAATCCAAAAACAAAATCCAATCATTTCCTTTTTCTGCTGGTTGGTTAATTACGTATGAAAATTGAGTTTGACTATTCGGATTTTGTATAGAAATCTGTCCTCCATTTTCATTTAATTTACTATGATTACTGAATCGAAAATCTTGAACAAATTCCGGTGGTAGCGGAGGTAGTTGATACCTTATTTCTTCTTCTTCCGGTACGTGATTTCCAAAGTATATAGATTGAGTTTCGAACCTTAATTCATTAGCATTTTCAGTATAGTCAACCGGTTTTGATTTTGATTTTCCTCGCACATTGTTAGAAAGAGTAATGGAACCATCACTGTAAGAGTTTACCCAATATCCTTTACCCGGATCAATGGATGTTGATGAATAATAAGTTCCTTCAAATCCATAAATAGAGCCAGCAACGACAATAGAATTATTATCTATGATATTTCCAATATCAATGGATGCAAAAATACCACTTATCAAATTCCACCCAGCTTCAAGTGCAATGGTTAATTCATTGATAGGTTCACCATCTATTACGTTGAATCCATCCGAGGGAAAATTCAACCAATATCCATTTCCAGGTTCTAAAAAAGACTCCTGATCATAAGTCCCGGAAAATCCATATAAAGTTCCGGGATTTGCATTTGGATAAATACTTTCATAGTTAAAATCATCCACTAAATGGGGTATCCCAACTAAATTCCATCCCGGTTGATGGGACATAGTAAAACCCGTTTGAATTTCATACACCAAATCGGACATATAAAGCGGTTCAAGTTTATAGGTTGTTGAATCGCTATAACTCCCAAAATGGTGATACACCCAACCACGAACAGATTCAA
>CAZBZK010000041.1:0-12317 GCA_964496365.1 uncultured bacterium | reverse complement strand
GCCCGTTGTGAATCAAAAATCTCAGTTAAAAACCCCAGACATAACGGTCCGATAAAAGCTGTCATTTTTCCCGAAAAAGCAAAGAAACCATAAAATTCATTTTCCCTTAATTTCGGAGTAAATCTACCCATGAGCGATCGGCTTGCAGCTTGATTTGGTCCGGAAAAAATCCCGACAAAAATCCCGGCTATCCAAAAGAATAATTTTGTTTTTGCAAAGATGGCAATCAATCCTGCTGAGATTAAACAAATAAGCGTAATTTGAATGGTTGTTTTTCCGCCCAGTTTATCATCCAAAAAACCAAATGCGAACGCACCCATTCCTGCCGTCACATTTAAAACTATTCCAAAAATCATAATTTCCTGAAATGAAAACCCAAATGTTCCTGCGGCATAAATTCCACCAAAAGCAAAGATCGTAACCAATCCGTCATTGTAAATCATCCTGGCAATAAGAAATTTCACAACTTGTCGATATTTTTTTATCTCACTAAATGTGGTGAATAGTTCCTTGATTCCAGAGAAAAACTGAATGTTAGTCTTCCGGTTTGATTCCTCTTTATTTACGTTTAAAAATAAAATCAAGGGAATACTAAACACGGCAAACCATACGGCTACAAGAATGTTGGTAGCTCGAATATTTTCTCCTGCTTCTTTCGAAAAACCGAACCATGGGATTTCGGGATTTACAAATCCAATGAGAGCTACGACCAAGCAGAGTAACCCTCCTACATATCCAAAAGACCATCCATATCCTGATACCCTGCCTATTTTATTTTCAGGAGCAATTTCCGGAAGGTAGGCATTGTAAAAAACCCCACCCAATTCAAATCCGATATTTGCAATGACAAACCAGAAAAGCGCTTTCATTACCTCTCCCGGCATAGCAGAATACAACATACATGAACCTATAACACATGTTAATGTCATAAACACTAAACACTGTTTACGTAGATTTGATTTATCTGCGATTGCTCCCATAATAGGTGATGCAATGGCGACAACAATTGCAGTCAGTGAAACTGCACGAGACCAAAGTGCTGTCCCAATAATTTCATTGTCTGCGATGGCTTTTGTAAAGTAGGTTGAATAAATAAACGTAACTACGAGGGTTGTAAATGCTGAATTGGCAAAATCGTATAGAGACCATACAAATACATTTTTCCTGTTAAAAGAATTCACAGATTATTTCCTAAATAAAATGACTGATTTAGTGGTGTTTTTGTAATTACAGACTAAATTGATTTCACCAATTTTTTTATATCATCAATACCTCGAATGGATTTGTCTACCAAATATTCTAAGTGTATGATTTTAAAAATGGATGAAATATTTACACAAGACACAAAAGCTGAAATAGTTATAGGAATATGTTCAGTTTTTGCCACCATCAGTTGAAATGGAAAATCGATATCGGTAGTTGGGGTTTGAAATCCGGATTTTTGACTGGTTTTCAGGGAGGATCTAACCGATTCAATATCTTTAAGATAAATCGAACCTCGTTTTTCCCATGGTGCAATAATGTCAGCAAGATTAAATAAAAAATCATAACCATTTTGAAAGGTGTTTAAAAACATTTTTCCATATTTATTTCCCTTACAAACCGAATAAAGAAAATCGTTTAAATTTTTCTTCATTTGTTCAATATAATGTTTCCACATCGAAAAGTGTGAACGATATAAAAAATATCCATATTCGGTATGAAACGAATTTTTTGAGTTAAAAAAAGATTTAATTTCGTATGAATATTTTTTGAGCTGATTCCTGATTTCATCCGGGAATAATTGAAAATGAATGACTCTTGGTGCTCCATCTTTTATAAAATCATTTGGAATAACCATTTCGTTGATTTTTAAAGAATATCCTCTTTCAAGCCCTGAAATATTTAATTGAATAAATGCACCGAGGTCACTTATTTTGATTAAATTATTAAGTGCTTTATCAAAATCAGGTAACGTAGTGATGGAATCTATATTAGATTCCCTTGATAACTCCGGGAATAAAAGAAGTTGACGTGGGTCAGACAATTCTTTGGTCATTCTAACTAAAGTTTACAAAAATATTCATTAAGGAACAATATTTACTAAAAAGAAAAAATGGATAATTACGGTAATAAATTATTTTTAGAATTGCATAATTTTACCACGATAAGATGAGTAATTTCTATTGCATATTTTTCCATATTATTTTGCATTCTTTTTGATTTGCTTTTAAGGACTGTGGTAAATTCGGTTTTGTGCTCGGAATTTTTTCAGTAGAGTAGATAAATATTAAACTGCATTTACCTTAATAAAATCAGGAAATTTATGTCAGACCAAAAATTCAGAAAAATAAAAGAAGTTGATTGTGTAGTCATTCGATTTGCAGGGGACTCTGGAGACGGAATGCAATTGACAGGATCTCAATTCACAGAAACCACCGCTGTCATGGGAAACGATTTATCTACTTTCCCTGATTTTCCTGCCGAAATTCGAGCTCCAGCTGGATCTTTAGCTGGAGTCAGTTCCTTTCAAATTCAATTCAGTAGCGAAGTAATTCGAACACCGGGTGATGACTTAGATGTATTGGTCGCCATGAATCCTGCCGCCTTAAAAACTAATTTACCTGATTTAAAAGAAAATGGAATTGTACTGGCAAATGTTGCAAATTATACCAAAAAAAATCTGAAATTAGCTGGGTGGGAATCCAATCCTCTGGAAGATGATACACTCAAAGCCTATCAACTAATTGATTTAGATATGACAAAAATTGTAGCTCATGCAGTTGAAGATATGAATCTTACCTCTAAGACCGTTTCAAGAAGCACAAATATGTTCGCTCTTGGACTCATGTTTTGGCTCTATGACCGCTCCATGGATTCAACTATTTCGTTTTTAAATAAAAAATTTGCAAAACGTCCAGAATTGGTGGAATCCAATGTGAGAGCCTTAAAAGCAGGGTATCATTATGGAGATACCATCGAGGCAATTCAATCATCTTACAAAGTTTCAAAAGCAAAATTCGAATCGGGAATCTATCGGAATATTATGGGGAATCAGGCTATTTGTTATGGGTTAATGGCAGCGGCAGAAAAATCAAATTGCGAATTATTTTACGGTGGATATCCCATCACCCCTGCCAGCGATATTTTACATATATTGTCGGGTCATAAGAATTATAATGTAAAAACGTTTCAAGCTGAAGATGAAATCGCTGCTATAATGAGCGTAATCGGTGCATCGTTTTCAGGGTCATTGGGGATTACCGCCACTAGCGGACCCGGAATTGCCCTCAAATCTGAAGCCATAGGATTGGCAATTACGACTGAACTTCCAATGGTAATCATCAACGTACAAAGAGGTGGTCCATCCACGGGAATGCCTACAAAAACAGAACAAGCTGACTTACTCCAAGCTTTGTATGGTCGCAATGGTGAAGCACCGATCCCTGTCGTCTCAGCATCTACCCCTGTTGATTGTTTTTTTGCGGCTTTTGAATGTTGCAGAATTGCACTGGAACACATGACTCCCGTCATACTTTTATCTGATGCTTATGTTGCGAATGGTTCTGAACCCTGGTTAATTCCTTCCATGGCTGAGATAGATGAAATCAAAACTCATGTCGTTAAAGATAGTAATGGTTTCCTTCCATTCAAACGAAATAAAAAACAATTAGCTCGAAACTGGGGGCTTCCGGGAATGGCGAATATGGAACACCGTGTCGGTGGTTTGGAAAAAGATGAATTCACAGGAAACGTCAGTTACGATCCCTTGAACCATCAACGAATGACAGATTTGAGAAATGAGAGAATTAATAGCATTGCAGACTCCATCCCAAAACTCGTTCCATTCGGTGATCAGAGTGGGGATATTTTAGTTTTAGGCTGGGGCAGTACCTTCGGAGCTATACGCACTGCCGTAACTGAAGCCCAAAAAGATGGGCAATCGGTTTCCCATGTTCATCTTAACCATTTGAGTCCTCTTCCTAACGATTTGGGTGAAATCCTATTAAAATTTAATCATGTTTTAATACCGGAAATGAATTGTGGCCAATTATTAATGGTCATTAGGAGCAAATATTTAGTGAACGCAAAAGGGTTAAATAAAGTCCAGGGAAAACCCTTCACTGTAAACGACATTTATGGTGGAATAAAAGAAATATACGGAGGTTCAAAATGAATTCCACACCTACTCAATCTACTTTAAAACGAAAGGATTTCATTTCAGATCAGGATGTACGATGGTGCCCCGGCTGTGGTGATTATGCCATTCTTGCACAAGTACAAAAAGTGTTTCCGGAATTGGGTATTCCCAAGGAAAATTTTCTCATCGTATCCGGAATTGGATGTTCCAGCAGATTCCCTTATTACATGGATACCTTTGGATTTCATTCCATCCATGGAAGGGCAACTGCATTAGCAACAGGATCAAAATTAGCCAATCCTGACCTTTCGGTTTGGGTCGTCACAGGAGATGGTGATGCCATGAGTATTGGAGGGAACCATTTTATCCATATTTTAAGAAGAAATTTGGATATCAATATTTTATTATTCAACAATGAGGTTTACGGGTTAACTAAAGGACAATACTCCCCCACATCCGCCCAGGGACATGTTTCCAAATCTACGCCCCTGGGAAGCATTGACTATCCATTTAATCCTCCACAATTAGCATTAGGTGCCGGGGGAACATTCATCGCCAGGGGGATTGATAGAGAACAAAAACATTTACAAAATCTGTTAAAAAAAACAAACCAACACACCGGAACTTCATTTGTAGAAATTTATCAGAATTGCTGGGTTTTTAACGATGGTGCTTTCGCCAATTTAACAGACAGGGAAATAAAAATGGAAACTCAGCTAATTTTGGAACAAGGGAAACCCATGGTTTTTGGGAAAGATAAAAATAAAGGAATGCGGCTTGCTGATGCTAAATTGGAAGTGGTAACTATAGGCGATGGTTATTCAATGGATAATATTTTAATCCATGATGAAACTAATAAAATTCAAGGATTATTATTAAGTGAATTGACGCATAAAGAAGGGTTCCCTACTCCTATCGGAGTTATTTATAGTGAAAGCAAACCCTCCTATGAAACGCTTCTCAAAAATCAACTGGATAAAGCTATCAAATCACAAGGTCAAGGCGATTTAGATACGCTGTTTAGAAATGCCCACACTTGGAAAGTTTAGAGGTAATTTATGATAAATGTATTTGATGACGAATTAACACAGATGGATGAGAACGAATCCTGGATTGAACCAAAAATTCCAACTGCCATCGAACTAAAAGATCCAGTTCGATTGTTAACAAAAAAATGTATTGTTTTATCAGAAGACGCATCATTGGATGATGTTGTGAACACATTTCACATACATTCCACAAGTTGTGTTGTACTTACTCAATCGAATAAAATTACCGGTATATTCACAGAAAGAGATATTGTGTTGAGTGTGTTGGGAAAGCGATTAAATTTCAGCAAAACCAGTGTGAAAAAATTCATGACCCTAAAACCTCATACCCTCCGCATGAATGATCCCATTTCATTTGCTTTAAATATGATGGTAGATGGAGGATTCAGGCACATCCCAATCGTCAATAAAAAAAATGAACCTGAAGGGATTATTAGCATTTTAGAAATTGTAGAACACTTAGGTCAAGTTTTCCATAAAGAAATCATGAACTTACCACCTAATCCATTGAGAAAACAAAATAAACAAGAAGGGGGATAACCACATTTTCAAGGGGAATACACTCATTTTATGAATTCTTCTAATCTTCCAAACATGAGAATTGAAAAAGATTCCATGGGTGAAATTCAAGTCTCTTCATCCGTTTATTGGGGAGCTCAAACTCAACGATCCTTAGAAAATTTTAAAATTGGAAGTGAACAATTTCCACGTGAATTTATTCGTGCTTACGGAATCTTAAAAAAGGCAGCTGTTTCTGTAAATGTCGAATTAGGATTGCTGGATCCAAAGATCGCAAATGCAATTTCTAAAGCGTGTGACGAAGTCATTATTGGAGATTTAGATTCTCATTTTCCTTTGGTGGTTTGGCAAACCGGAAGTGGAACGCAGACGAATATGAATTTTAATGAAGTGATCGCCAATCGTTCCATTGAAATGTTGAATGGAGAAATAGGTTCAAAATTTCCTGTTCATCCAAATGACCACGTAAATAAATCTCAATCCACCAACGATACATTCCCTTCAGCAATTAATATTGCTGTGGTTCTTCATACAACAGAATATCTTTTACCTGCATTGGAAAAATTGCAAAAAACTCTGGAAAGAAAAACGTTGGAATTTTCCAAAATTATCAAATTAGGACGAACCCATCTTCAAGATGCTACCCCTTTAAGTTTGGGTCAGGAGTTTTCCGGATTTGCATCCATGGTGGAACATGGAATCGCCCGGATTAAAAGAGGATTAACGGACTGCAAAGAGCTTGCAGTAGGCGGAACCGCCGTGGGTACTGGACTGAATACCTTGGAAGGATATGCAAAAAAAATGGCAACGGAAATTTCAAACCTAACAGGCATACAGTTTGTTTCTGCCCCCAATAAATTTGAAGCCATGGCTGGTCATGATTGTGTGGTAGAACTTTCTGGAACATTGAAGACATTGTCAGGATCTCTATTCAAAATAGCCAATGATATTCGATTGCTCGCTAGTGGTCCTCGTTCGGGAATTGGAGAATTGATTCTCCCTGAAAACGAACCGGGCAGTTCCATCATGCCGGGAAAAGTCAATCCAACTCAATGTGAAGCCATGACCATGGTGTGTACTCAAGTGATGGGAAATGATACAACCATCTCCATGGCAGGTGCAAACGGACATTTTGAATTGAACGTATTTCGTCCTGTGTTAGCATTCAATATTTTACAATCTATTACCCTATTAGCTGATGCATGTGATTCAATTCGTAAACATGCTGTGGATGGATTGAAGGCAAATGAAAAACGAATCCACAATAATTTACATAATTCCCTCATGTTGGTAACTGCATTAAATCCTCATATTGGTTACGATAACGCCGCTAAAGTAGCAAAAAAAGCACATAAGGATGGAACCACTTTACGGGAAGCCATTGTGGAATTGGGGTTTTTAACCGGTGAGGAATTTGATCGTTTGGTTCAACCGGAAAAAATGATATCTCCAACCCCGAAAAATCGTAAATAAAAGGAATCTGTATTTCGCCTATAGCGCAATGTGTATTATCAATGCACGCCATATGTTTACCCCAGCATAATTAATTTCGACTTCCCATGAGAAAAATTATTTTCCATTGTCTCCTTTTGATTTTCGGGATTGGAATTTTTTCAGCTATCTACATCTTTATCCTTTCCCGAGACCTCCCTTCTCTTGAGAAACTGGAAAATTTCGATCCTGATTTGGTTACTCGGATTTATTCCAGAGATGAAGTAGTGATTCATGAATTATTTTTAAAAAAACGGGTATTTACTGAGCTAGGTGACATCCCAGAACACATGCGTCAGGCCACCATTTCATCA
Organism: uncultured bacterium; assembly: GCA_964496365.1. Lineage (GTDB taxonomy): Bacteria > Fidelibacterota > Marinisomatia > Marinisomatales > AB-629-J13 > AB-629-J13. Next base: position 4,824 of record CAZBZK010000041.1, on the reverse strand, counting down.
GAAGATAAGCGGTTTCGTGACCATTGGGGCATATCCATAAGAAGTGTCGCCCGTGCTATCGTTGTTAATGTTTTATCCTTGAGTTATCGACAGGGATTTAGCACTTTGTCACAGCAATTAGCCCGTAATCTGTATAAATCCATTGGTTTTGAAGATAACATCACTCGAAAATTAAAAGAAGTCATTACCGCTATTCAAATTGAACGAACCTACACAAAGGACGAAATCCTTGAAATGTATCTCAATACAGTTCATTTTGGACATGGAACCTATGGAGTGGAATCTGCTGCAAAGCGTTTTTTTGGTAAAACCGCCCCTGAATTGACAATGGATGAGTCTGCACTTCTCGTGGGGCTTTTACCTTCTCCTGCTAATTATTCACCCATTCGATATCCTGAGAAAGCAATATTAAGACGGAATACCGTGTTAAAACTTATGTTAAATCAGGAAGTGATTGATATTGAAGATTATAACCATCATGTTACCAAAGGATTGGAAACTGTTATTGACGAACCACTTCCCGGAAAAGCTCCCTATTTCACTGAATATGTACGGCGTACTTTGGAAAAAATTGATCATGAGTTGGGATTTAACATATACAGAGATGGGTTGAAAGTTTACACCACTTTGGATTCAAGACTGCAAACTATCGCAGAAGATATGGTGATGAAATCCGTGAGTAAAAATCAAGAAGCTTTAAACCAACGATTGTTCAAAAATGAAGAAGAATTTTCAAAATTAGGATATTTTGGCATATATCCTGAAGACTCCGTTCGGTTCATGATGGAAGGCAACGCAGAATTATATAAAGAACTTAGAGAACAACTCCTGGTTCAAACTGCTTTTGTTGCATTGGATTCAAAAACTGGGGGTATTCTTGCTATGGTGGGCGGACGTCCTGATTATCACGACCAATTTAACCGTGCTGTTCAAGCCGCTCGTCAGCCGGGGTCTGTTTTTAAGCCATTTGTCTATGCAACCGCTATTGATAATGATTTTCCTGTAACCACTCAATTGATGAATCAACCTGTGGTGTTAAACGTTCGGAATTCACTCGGAGAATGGGAAAAATGGATGCCGAGAAATTATGATGAAAGTACAGGAGAACTCACCACTCTGAGAGAGGGATTAAGACGATCCTTAAATTTAATTTCTGTTCGTCTCATTCAGCAATTAGTTCCAGCACAGGAAGTGAAAAACACAGCCATCCGATTGGGTATATCCACAGATATTAGAGCGGTGGATGCTATTGCACTAGGAACTTCAGAAGTCATTCCAATGGATGTCGTTTCCGCTTATGGTGTTTTTGCAAGCGGTGGGATATATTCAAAACCCTTTGCAATAACCAGAATTGAGGATAGGTACGGAAATATTATAAAAGAATATTCTCCCGTCCAAGAAGAAGTTTTACGACCTTCCACAAGCTATATCATGACCCATTTATTGCAGACCGTTATGGATGCAGGAACCGGAGGAAGTGCCCGGTGGAAATATAAGTTTCATGCCCCAGCGGCAGGTAAAACCGGAACTACCCAAGGATTTAGTGATGCTTGGTTTGTAGGCTTTACACCTCATATAGTTGCCGGTGTTTGGTTCGGGGTAGATGACTATTCAATTAGTTTGGGGAGTAAACAAGATGGTAGTCGGGCTGCATTACCGGTTTGGGCTCGATTTATGAGAGAAGCCTATAAGACTTTGAATTTAAAAAACACGAATTTTAAAAAACCTGATGACGTTATATCATTTGAGATTTGTTCCGTATCAAAAAAGATGCCAGTAGGCACATGTACATTGGAAAAAGAGATTTTTATTGATGGAACTCAACCGGGAGGAAAATGCAAAGTCCATCAAGCGTTATGAATTTTTTTCATATTTTTTTGACTTATCCAGGCGATAGCATCAATAAATAGTGGTATCAAGCAAAAATCAATGGACTTGTGTTGTGTTCTTCTCCAATAATTACCACTTGATTTAATTTATCTTTTGCAACAGTTAATTTTGCTTTATTTGAATTAAAAATTCTAAATAATGGATCTCCCCTATTAACTTCACTTCCCACTTTGACAAAACACTCTAATCCTGCTGTTGGATCAATTTTATCTTCAGGGCTTTTGTAACCACAGCCTGCAATTGAACAAGCCATTCCGATTTTGTAGGTATCCATGGATTCAACCAAACCATTTTTATGAGCAACGATAATGGATTCTTCAGTGGGAATATGTACGTTCTCAGGGTAGATAATTGATTTCGCATCCCCGCCTTGAGCTTCAACCATTTCGGAAAATTTTTCCAATGCCGACCCATTTTTTAGCAAGTTATTTAAGTACAGTTTACCCGATTCTATTGAATCAGATACATTGGCTTGAACTAAAATTTTGGACGCCAGAACAAGCGTGAGTTCAACCGTATCTTCGGGACCCCTCCCCTTCAAACAATCAATAGATTCTTTGATTTCACACCAACAACCCGAAAATCGCCCCAATGGTTGATTCATATTGGAAAAAATCACATCTGTTTTAATTCCGGACTGTTCTCCCGCTTCTTTTAATAATGAACCTAGTTTTTTTGCTTCACCAAGTGATTTCATAAATGCACCATTTCCGGTTTTTACATCCAATACCAACCCATTTAATCCTTCCGCAATTTTTTTACTCATGATAGAACCGACAATGAGTGGCAGGGATTCAACGGTCCCTGTAGCATCTCTAAGAGCATACATTTTTTTATCAGCTGGACAAATTTCATCGGTTTGTCCAATCATTGCTACACCAATAGTTTTCACTTGTTTTTGAAATTCGTTCAAGGATAATCCGGTTCTAAATCCGGGAATGGATTCCAATTTATCCAGAGTCCCTCCAGTATGCCCCAAAGCTCGTCCGCTAATCATGGGAATGACACATCCAGCGGTAGCTAAAAGCGGTGCGAGAATTATTGATATTTTATCCCCGATTCCTCCGGTGCTATGTTTATCCCCGACAAATGTGTTCAAATGAGAAAAGTTCATTTGCTCACCGGATTCAACCATAATACGAATAAATCCTTTTAATTCATCTGAATTCATTCCGTGAATCATGACTGCCTTCAACCATTCTGTCATTTCTGAATCAGACACTCCACCTTTTACATATCTATAAATGAAAGATTTTAAATCGGCTTCGGAAGCGGAGATTCCATGTTGCTTTTGAGAAATTAACGTAGAAGGATTCATGATTCAGTTGCAAACGAATCTAAATTCCCGATTCGTGAAATGGATGGTGGGACATGTTCATTTTCAAATTGAATAAAATAAAACATGAATTTAGTGTTCATTTTTAATTTTTTTGGTAAAAGAGGGGAATTTAAAAGGGGTATTTTCCCGAACTGTGTGGAGTGTCAAAAAAAGCCCGATAATCAATAACAGAATATTGGGTGTCCACAAACCAATAAAAGGACTTACTATATTTCTGTCTGCCATATCTTCCCCGCCAATGAGGAAAATATAATACACGATAAAAAATCCAAGGCTTAATCCGGTGCCAATAGCAAAGCCTCCTTTTTTGGTAAGCACACCCAAACTTGCTCCTGTAATAGCAAAAAGAATACAGGCTACAGGGAGGGAAAATTTTTTGTGAGTTTCCACACCATATTTATTGATATTTCTTGAATAGTTTTTTATCAGATTAAATTCATTTTTAATTTGACTGTTTAACCGAGAAAGTCTTCTGAGTTTCCGCTTTTTTTCATGGTGAGTGATAGTTGAATCATTTTTCACAATTGAAATATGATCTGCAACGATTTGTTCTCCAATGGATTTGGATTCCGGAAATATACTATCCCCGGTTGCTCTTTCAAAAGAACGGGATAATCGACCATGAATTTTTTCTATTCTATCCTCATAATAACTTTTCCTCTCCAACATCATGGGAACCGTCATTTCCCGATCCGTTCGGCTGGAGGAATCTCTGCGATTTAATAACAAATCATCTGCAGGAACCGTAATGATGTGTTTCATAAATTCTATACGACGGTAATTTTCATAATTTTTCAATTCCATTTCATGAATTTCACCATTGTAAAGGGTAAGAATAAACGCATCGTCAATGGTGGATAATGTGCCTGTGTTGGCATGAATACTGGTTTGAATTTCACGATTATTTTTACTGAAAATACGAACATCCTCCATCACATCATCCTTTTTTCCACGGATGATCATGCTGTAATCAGGTATGTCGTCTATGAAATGACCGGGGTTTATATTGAGCCCGGGGCGTTTTCGGTAAATATCACCGGACAATAATCGAGCTTTGAAATTCATTTCTGGTAGAATATAATTGTTGAAATAGATTAAAACCATACAAACCATGATACCAAAAATAACCGCAGGTCTGATAATGGTTAGAAAACTAATACCTGAAGCCCGCATAGCGTTAATTTCGTTATCCTCACTCATCCTGCCGAATGTCATTAAAGAAGCGATAAGCACTGCCATGGGAACTGCAAGAGAAACGATCCAAGCGAGATTAAAAAACAAATATTCCAAAATAATAGGTAGATCAATCCCTTTCCCCAAAAATCGATCCACCGCTCTCAAAAGAAAATTTGTAAATAAAATAAAAATAAGTATAAAAAGCGAAAATAAAAAGGGTAGGAATAGTTCTTTTTGGATATATCTGTTCAGGAGACGCATGGTGGAAATTACAGTTGATTTAGATTTAATATTTAGTGGTGTTTTCGTTTGTTTTAAGATTTAATCTCATCTAATTTTGCCCGCTTCGATTGTGTAAATTCGAAGACGATGGTGGGTGTAGCTCAGCTGGTTAGAGCACCTGGTTGTGGCCCAGGAGG
>CAZBZK010000040.1:0-12644 GCA_964496365.1 uncultured bacterium | reverse complement strand
AAACAGGATATCCGCCGGGAAAGCAACACAAATCTTGGTGATTATTTAAAAACAACAAAAGGACTGGATTTTACCCAATCAGGAATAGACAGCTACAATATAACTGCCAGGGGATTTAATTCATCATTCAGTTCTCGGCTAATGACCTTGACTGATGGTCGAATGGCAAATGTACCTTCTCTTAGACTCACGGCATACAACGTCATCCCAGTAAGTTTTGATGATGTAGAACAAATTGAAGTAGTTTTGGGACCTTCTTCTGCGTTGTATGGACCCAATGCTCACAGTGGGGTGTTGAATATTATTTCAAGCTCTCCCCTAAGATCCCAGGGTACTTCCGTAAACATAATGGGGGGAACCATCTCTCAATCCGATACAGATCCAATGCAAAAATTTACCTTTAGAACTGCCCATAAAATGGGGAAGTTTGGATTTAAATTATCCACGGTTGTTTTAAGGGGACAAGATTGGAAACACTTTAATCCAGATGAATATGAAGGACATGATGTTGCATTCTTAGGGAGAACCAGTTTACGTCATGATGGTATTGATAATAATAACAATTCCTGGGAAGTAAACAACCCAAAATTTACGGAAGCTATGTTAACAGAATGGCCCGGGGCAAAACCAAGTTGGATTGGGTTAAATTATGCGGATGGTATCAGTAATTTTGGAAATGATGCAGAACCAGGGTCTCCAAAAATAGACCAAACCATAGTTGATATCGCTGCGAATGATCCCTTTAAGCGGTATGACGTTCCCGGTACTAATATTACACTTTGGAATGTAACCGAAGACATGTTGGGACAAGCCTACATGGATGGTATTGATAACGATGGGAATGGACTCATTGATGATGGAATTGACGAAGGCATCGACGATGTTGCAGAAGTGTGGATTGATGGTATTGACAATGATAACGATGGAGAAATAGATGAAAATGATGAACTCGGAAGCAAGTGGATTGGACGGTTTGGTGACCACTATCAAAATTGGACGGTTCAGGATGGTGGATTCGGTGATTACGAATATGATGAAAACGGACATATCATTTTTGACAGCAATAAAAACGGAATTTTTGGTGATAATTGGGGATCGGATGGATTGGATAACGATGGAGATTGGGCTCCTTATTTTGATGGATCAGGTAATCCTTCTCACATTGCCCAAGAAGAATTTGAGGATTTGAATGAAAATGGAGTCTGGGATAAAGGAGAGTTATTAGCAGATAGAAATTTTAATGGTATTTGGGATGATGCAGAACCCCATACTGAACAAAATGGGGTGGAAGGATGGCAGGACCATGAATCATACACAGACAATAATGATAATGGGTTTTTTGATACAGGCGATTTTCTTTGGCCATGGACAGATTGGGATGATGATGGCGATTGGGATGCAGCAGAACCCTTTGAGGACACAAATGGTGATGGAGAATTCACAGGTGCGGAGCATTTTGATGATGAAAATGGAAACGGAATTTGGGATCCCAACGAATCACTCAACGATATAAATGGAAATGGAGTCTGGGATCAGTTTGAGCTAAATGACCTTGATGGTAATGGCTTGCCATCCATTGGTGAAATTGGGGTAGATGATTTAGATAAAGATGAAGGAGATTTTCATCTCAATTACGGTGGGTTACCCAATATGTTAACGGACGCAAACGATGATGGGGTTGATGATTTCCCGGATTTTAATGTAAGAAATTATCGCTATGATATCCGTGCTGACTGGGAACCAAATAATGACGTTAGTTTAAGTGTCAACCATGGATATGCCTATGCCAGAAATATCAATATAACTCCCATCGCACGATATTTAGCTGATGGTTGGATTTACCAATATTATCAAGCTAGGTTGAGATACAAGAATTTCTTTCTGCAAACTTATTTGAATACTAGCTATTCGGGCGATCCTGAAAATCCAACCCGAAGTATGGCAACTGGCAGTAAAATTTACGACCGTTCAAAGAAGTTTTCTGCTCAATTCCAGCATGCATTGGAATCCAATTCTGAAAATTTCAGGTTTGTTTGGGGTATCGATTATTTTCTCACCTTACCAGACACACGTGGAACTATTTTATCAGATAAATCTATGTCCGACCGAGTAGATAATAATGGAAACGGTGAAGCTGGTTCTCCCTATTTATTTGAAGATTCCAATTCTAATGGTTATTATGATGATAATGAAGGATTTACTCGCTGGTCTCGTACCTCCACAGGAGTCCCACTCACTACCGAAGACAGTGTAAAAGGTGCCATTGCCGATGGGATTGATAATGATGGAGATGGACTGATTGATGAAGGAATAGATGAACCAGAAGAAGACAATCGGTATGTAGTGAATGAGTTGGGAATGTATTATCAGCTCAATTGGAAACTCTCCAATAAGTTTGAGTTAATTCAAGCCACTCGATTTGATGTTCATGATAGACTCTCTGACTTCATCGAATTCAATAACCAAAAAGATTATAATTACAGCCCGTTTAAGTGGGAATTTGATTTTGATAAGCATGACGGGATTCAAATTTCCCCTAAAATTGGGTTGGTGTATAAACCTATGGATCACCAAAACTTTCGTTTAACGTGGGCTCAAGCATTCAATACACCTTCGAATCAAGCACTTTTTCTAGATATTTTTGTAACCAGAGTGTCTATATTCAAAGTGTACGCAAAAGGAGCGGATGGTGGATATGTTTTTCCAAGAAATTCAGAGAATCTTCCAAAATATTTTGACACAGATGCTAAAACATATAGATGGATTAATCCAGACCAAAGTATATTCTTTTATCCATCTGTAGACCCAAAGATCAAAGGGTTTTTTGGTGGGGAAGTAAAAGATTTAGGAGGGGTAACACCTGAAATTGTACAAACGCTTGAATTTGGATACAAGGGTAGGTTGGCTTCCAATATATTTGGAACCATTGATTTGTATGCCAGTCATTATAGTAGTTTTGTAAGTGGTGCGACTTTTATTACTCCTATCGTTATTAGAAAAGATATTCTTGAAACGGATTATGATGGCGACTTGGACACAAACCGAATTTCCGAAATAGATCAAAATATTATTTCTGATCAAGAGGATTATAACGAAGCTTTAGATAGGTGGCGTAGTGGACTGATGGGAATCACCGCTATTGATACAACACCGGGATTTACCCCGCCTGTGATTGTTGGATATATCAATTACGGAGAAGTGGATTTATGGGGACTCGATGCCAGCCTTGCTATTTTTCTAAATCGTGAATGGTCACTGAATTTAACGTATTCTCTATTGGGGATGAATGAATTCCTGAATCCCATTACCAATGCCTATGATCCAATCAATGCTCCCAAACATAAAGCAGGAATGCAATTGCAATATACTTCAAAAAAATTACCGATTAATTTGACTTTAAATGGCCGTTATGTGGATGCATTTAATTGGTCCTCCGGGATTTACTATGGGAATATCAATGCTTACACTATTTTTGATATTCATACAGGATATGAAATTAATGACCATTTAAAGGCTAATTTGACCATCAACAACATTTTTAATCATCATCATACAGAAATAATGGGTGGTCCAGAAATTGGGCAAATGATTGTTTTGAGATTACAGGCTAATTTGTAAATACCATTCAGTCAGTCGTATTCAATTTGGATTGGAACTATTAATTTCAATTCAAATAAACTCCATAGAAAATTCATAAACACCTAACACTTCGTTGGAAATGAGACCAAAAATAATTTCCAAAACAGAAAATTGAAATTTGGAATTACTAAGATATATTGATCATCTTATTTTTCAGGTTATTAATTCCAAATTATCTCACCCAATTTTGGATTTTTTAATGACGGTAATCACGCATCAAAATAATTGGATAATTCCAATCATAGTTCTATTGATTTGGATGATTGGTTATGATGGTAAAAGAGGGAAAATTTCAGCTGTAATTCTATTGGTAACCATTATTTGTGTTGATGGAATTGCTGCCCAGTTTATCAAACCATGGATAGGGCGGATTCGACCCTCCCATGCCATGACAGAATCCATTAATTTATTAGTGAAACCCGGTGGGTTATATTCCTTTGTATCCAATCATGCTGCCAATACCTTTGCATTCGCTGTAGTGATTCATTATTTTTATGGAAGGAAGGTCAAATGGATTTTCCTTTTGGCTGGTCTTATTGCTTTTAGTCGGGTTTATGTTGGCGTTCATTATCCAGCAGATGTTGTGTGCGGAGCATTATTTGGATATGGAACAGCCTGGTTGATTTTGAGTTTTTGGGTCATTATAAAAATGAGAGAACTGAAACGAAATCGGACTTGGGTATGGTATAGCTCCGATACAAATTAGTGAACTATAATTATAATTATCAAGAATCCAACTACGATGAATGTCTCTCATCCAGTGGATTCTCAAATGATGTTGTTTAGTTTGGGAGACTGCCCTTAGGTGGTTTCACTCCAAAACCAGAAAACGAATCCTGACCCGGCGATTTTATTTCTCCATGTTTTCCTTCAAATTTCACCAAATTGTCTTTTAATGCCAACATAAAGGCTTTTGCATGAGGAGGTGCCATTACAATTCTGGAATGTATTTTTGCTTTAGGAACTCCCGGTAATAATCGGGTAAAATCCATAACAAACTCAGCTGGAGAATGTGTAACAACTACAAAATTTGAATACTCTCCTCCGCTAATTTTCTCATCTAATTCTATATTTATTTGTTGTGTTTTTGTTTTTTTATCGGTCATAATTATCTCGCATTAAAATCCTTCAAATTCTCGACGATTAAATTCTTCCCAATCTTCATTTAATCCGTCGAATTCTTCATAATCTGGTTCATTGTCTTCTTTACCTTTTTGAACCATTTCATTTTCGTAAAAATTAAAATTATCCTTTTTTTTCTCGAATTCCGAGGGATCAACATCCTCCTCATCATCCGGACTCAAACGTTCTATATCCTCACTGTAAACTTCTGTGTCAAAAAAATCTAAATTTTTTACAATACCATTTGTCATGAGATATTCCAAAAAATCCAAATATTTCCGGTCTTTTAAATCGGTTCTGCAGAATTCACATACAAGTGTTTCTTTTAGATGCTCATCATTTAATGTTGATTCGCAAACGGGGCAAATAATACCTTCTAACATTCAATTTTCCTTTAAAAATCGGGCGTTAATATAAATGATGAAATTCGGATGAGCAATAAAATGTTCAAGTAATTTTCAACTATATATTTTATAATATAATTGATTATAAAACCTCTTTTCATGTTCACTGAAACTTAGCCCTCTCCTTTCTTTTACTTTAATCGCCGTTTTAATGAATTCATCAAACCGATGGATGGAAAGTTCTCCGTTAATAAACCAAGAAAAAGGACCAAAATAATTCGGGGAATTAATTGAAGAAATTATATTAGAACATGGGCTAATGACGGTCCCTGTGGATAATTGACTTCCAATACCAGTTTTGACGTGGTCTCCGATTAACGAACCAACATTTGTTTTTCCGGAGTCCAATATTTTTTCACCTAAATTAACTTTTACATTTGAATAATTATTCTTCAAATTACTATTGGTTGTCCCTGCTCCCAAATTTACCCATTCTCCTAAAAATGCGTCACCTAAATGACCATCATGTACTTTATTGGAGTAGCCTTGGAAAACACAGTTTTCTATTTCTCCACCTATTTTGCAAACAGGCCCAATGACGGAGTTTGAGAGATGAGTGTGAGATTTGACCCTAGAGTTTTCATCTATAAATAAAGGACCTTCCAAATATGAAAACGATTGAATCTGAACATTTTCCATAATAATTACCCCACCCTTTTCCGCATTAATCACAATGGATGGATCCATTGTAACCGTTTCATGTACATAAATAGTTTTTCTTCCTATAAAATGAACGTTTTCAGATTGTGGATGGACGTTGGTTTTGAAATTTAGTGTACTGGTTTCTTCCTCGATTGTTTTTGAAATTCGGTCTATTATATCCCATAAATATTGTGCATAATCACACAAAATTTCCTTTGAATTTATGGGTTCAGAAAAATCATTAAATACAGCCCCTTTTTCCTCTACCCAACGATGTCCCGAGGATTTTGATAATGTATATCCTACGGTTTCTCCGTCGGTGACCCAATGACAATCTTCGGTTGTGTCCATTTGGACTAAATGTTCTTCGGTCCAATAAACATGACTCGATAACCATATTCCATCATCAACCTGTGGGGGGTTCACTTCCAATTCTGGATATTTTTCTCGGGTAAGGTTTTCAATCTCAGGTCTCACAAAAAGATATAAATTATCCGAAGGAGTCATCAATTTCTGAACACGGTCAATAAATGTATGTCTTCCAATACGAATGTCACCAACAGAACGGGTATAAGATAGGGGTAAGAAATTTTCAAAATGACAATCTTCAAATAAATAATAATTCATGCTAACCCTATAAGTTGATTGATTTGATCGAATTGATTATCTTTGAATTCTTGATTCTCTCCATGCAATAAAACTGTAAAAATACGATGTGCCCATTTTGAATTAAATCCAATTTTAATTTGGCATTTCATGTTGTGTATCAACGCTAAATGGAGAGGATCATATTTGGGGTTTAAATCGATTACTGCATCCGGAATAATGGATTCAATTTGGTTTACGGTTGACCTTTCAGCTAACCCCCACCGATTTAAATGTTTATCTGAAATAATCATACCTGAGTGGTTGATCGAGGAATGATATATTTCCATTGATGTTGATTTGCAAATGAGCTTCACCATTAATTTTGTTTTATTCATTCTTTTAAAATATTGAATAATGGGGGGAATATATTTTTGTTCATTTGGTAAAAAAAATGTCAATTTTCTAATTTTGTTCCCATTTATTCCCAATTTTAACACCTTAGACTTGGGGTTTTTGTTTAAACCAAATAATTTTAATTTAAACGCAATGTCTGTCTTTAAGGGAAATTTCACGGTTGAATATAGCTTTTTATCCATAAGAATCATGCTTAGTTTTCTAGGTATTTTACACCTAAAAAAAGAAATAATATGAGCTTTGGAAAAAAATTAATGTGGGGAAGTTTAGGATGGGTCTTGGGAGGACCCATTGGGGGAATTCTGGGATATGCTGCCGCATCCTTATATGCCAATGAGGACAAAGGATCTGGTTATGACCGATTTTATTCGGGTCATGGACGACCTTATCCGAAGACCAGACCGGGGGATTTCATGGTATCGATGCTTGTACTGTTTGCCTCTGTGATGAAAGCGGATAAACAGTTATTAAAATCGGAATTAGAATTTGTAAAACAATTTTTAAAAAATCAGTTTAATACCAATGATATCCAGGATTTTATGGTATTGTTTAAAGATATTTTGAATCAAGATTATCATCTTCGAGATGTGTGTCGCCAAATTCAAAGATCCATGGATCATCCAAGTCGTTTGGAATTAGTTCACGTTTTGTTTGGATTATCCAATGCGGACGGAAATATTCATCCCGAAGAAATTAGAGTCATGCATACCATTGCCAGATATTTGAATGTGAACGAAAATGATTTTATTTCCATTAAAGCAATGTTCGTGAGGGATTCAAATTCAGATTACAATATTCTTGAAATCAATCCCAAAGTATCTGATATGGAAGTCAAAAAAGCTTATCGAAAAATGGCGACAAAATATCATCCGGACAAAGTGGGGCATTTAGGTAATGATATTCAAAAATTGGCTGAAGAAAAGTTTAAATCCGTAAACGATGCTTATCAAGCCATTAAAAAAGAAAGAGGCATGTAAAACCATTAATATTCTGGCGTTTAATGGATAACAAAAAACCCGGACAATTCCCTTACAAAAGGGGCATCCATGGCGACATGTATAAAAAACGTTTATGGACAATGCGGCAATATGCTGGATTTACCAGTGCGTCAGAATCCAACAAACGGTTTAAATATTTAATTCAAAACGGTGTTTCTGGATTATCAGTAGCATTTGACCTCCCCACTCAAATTGGCTTTGATTCAGATGATTCTATGGCAGAAGGAGAAGTTGGAAAAGTAGGAGTTCCCATTTCGACGTTTCATGATATGGACTCATTATTCCAAGATATTCCATTGGAAGACGTTTCCGTTTCCATGACAATTAATGCAACCGCTTCTATCGTGTTGGCAACTTTTATTCATATGGCTGAAAAACGAGGCATCACATCTGATAAACTAAGAGGAACAGTTCAAAACGATATTTTAAAAGAATACATTGCCAGAGGAACTTTTATTTTTCCACCAAAACCTTCCATACGTTTGACTACAAATATCATGGAGTTTTGTTCAACCCATGTTCCAAACTGGAATACGATCTCTATTTCAGGATACCATATTCGAGAAAGTGGTAGTACTGCGTCCCAAGAATTGGCATTTACCTTTGCAAACGCAATTGCTTACATGGATTCTGCAGTCAACCAAGGATTGGACCCAAATAAAATTGGTAAACGAATCTCATTTTTTTTTAATGCACATAATGACTTTTTAACTGAAATTGCAAAATTTAGATCTGCAAGAACATTATGGGCACATATTATGAAAGACAGATTCAATGTTTCGGATGAAAAAGCATTGAAGTGCCGTTTTCATACTCAAACCGGTGGATCAACACTCACAGCACAACAAATTGATAACAATGTAGTCAGAACCACTCTCCAAGCTTTATCTGCAGTCTTGGGAGGGACACAATCTCTGCACACCAACAGCAAGGACGAGGCATTGTCATTACCCACCGATGAATCTGTTAGGCTTGCTTTACGAACTCAACAAATCATCGCCTACGAATCAGGAATTCCCAATCATTCCGATCCATTTGGTGGCAGTTATGTGATTGAAGAAATGACAGAAAATTTATTTAATGAAACTCTATCAATCATCAATAAAATTGATTCCATGGGAGGTACCATAAAAGCGATTGAATCCGGTTGGATTCAAAATGAAATCGCAAAAAGTGCTTATGATTACCAAATAAAAGTGGATGCAGGAGAAAACATTATTGTTGGAGTCAACAAATTTGAGACAAAAGAAACTATCTCACCTGATCTTCATGAAATTTCTTCGAATTTGGTGCAAAAACAAATTAATAAGGTTAAACACTTTAAATCAAACCGAGATAACCAATCTGTAAACCAAGCAAAATCTTCGTTAACTCATGCTTGTAAAGGGACCCATAATTTAATGCCAGAAATTTTGAATTGCATTAAATGTGAGTGTACACTTGGAGAAATTACTGAGGCAATGAAATCTGTTTTTGGTGAATACCAATCTAATTGATTTATTCAAGTAATGAAATTGACCATCGCCAAATCACTTTCATTTTTATTTCATCCAATGATTATTTCCTTGGGTGTATTTTCATTGTTAATTTTCAGCGAAGATTCATCCACAGGGAATCCATATTATATTTTAACCATTTGTTTTATATTCTCTAATTTGATTCCAATTTTGACCGTTTTTGGTTTAAAAAAATTTGGACTAATAGACGATCTGGATGCTTCAGTTAAGGATCAAAGACAGTTTCCCTTATTATTGGGAATTGGATATTCCGGTGCAGGATTTTTAGCTTTAAACTGGGTGGATGCAAATTTGCTAACACAAGGTCTCATGTTTTGCTATATGACCAATACAATTGCAACCTTAATTATTACACGATTTTGGAAAATTTCAATCCATTCAATGGGTGTATCTGGACCGATAGCGGCATTGTGGATATGCGGATATCAATTTCCTTTCATGATGGGTCTTGTTATTTTAGGTGTGAGTTATTCTCGAGTGATTCTGAAAGCACACACTCCCGCCCAAGTTAGCATCGGAGCTCTCTTTGGATTCGGAAGTACATATTTACAATTAAATTGGTTGTTTCTTTAAAATGGAATCAATCAGAAATATAGGAATATTCAGACAATTTATAACATTTACCCTGTTGATTTTTGGATTATTGGATGTGAATTATTCTCAGGTTTTACCCTATGGAGAGCCACACTATTTCACACTTAATCCGGAAACAGTTATTAAAGAGGTTTCAATTATAAATGAAGAATTCCATATTTTAAAATCACACTGGATGGATGGAACCAAAATAATAAATGGAAACCATGCTCTTTATTTTTTACACGTTACGTTTGGGAAACAAATGAGTTTTCATGCTCTTTTGGATCAGAATCATTTTTCTGAAGACAGTGAACTATACTTAATAAATCCAACCGATAAAACTTGGGTTGGACCCTATCGGAAAGCATTTGTTAAATCAGAATTTCCCTTTTTCACTGGAAGGATAAAAGCAACTGAATTTGTCCTCGAACTCAAAGTTCCATTGATAAAAAACCATGAATTTCCAAAGCTATCGATTCAAACTAATTTACCACAATCAGGCACATTAAAATCCACTCATCATCAATTCCGTCGTCCGAAATCAACAAGAGAACTCCCCATCATTTTACTCACCGGTTATTGGCCTCCCACTAATGAAGCCGTTCGCCCATTTAGTCAAAATCCAATATTAAACCCAGATGGATGGATTGGAGAAAATTGGGAAGGATTGGGTTTTGATGTCGTTTCTTTTTTTCCCACCTTTTTCCCTCCAAATTGTTCAGACTGTGGACAAGGAAATGGGGATTTGGAAGTGGATTACCAAGATACATCTGAAGATTGGTGGAATATTGTAAATTTATTACAGCCCGTTTCGATTATAACCTTCAGTCGTGGATATATAAATTATAGTTGGGAATTAGAACATAAATATTATAATTGGCAAAACTGGATTGATGATTTTACACCTCCCTATCAACCCACACCTACTCCTCCTGATCAAGATGCTCCCATAAATCATATGAGATTTTCATCTTTGCCCATGGAAAACATAGTTAACGCTGTCAATGATGCCGATTTAGGATTGTATTCTTACATAGATTTTACTGGAGGTGCAGGACAATATTTGTCTGAATTTAAAGGGTTTCACGGAGTGTGGTACAAAGGTCTCATGGAAACCAACGAGGAAACACCTTGTTTTCTTGCGGGACATATTCATGTTGGTGGACAAATAGATTGGGACACAGCTCATGAAGCTACTTTAATCACATTGAGAAAAACCATCCACTATATTAACGAACACATCTTGGCTCCCGGAGACATTAACAGAGACGGTATCGTTGATTCTATGGACCTTAATTTGATTTTGTCTTATTTAAATGGAATTATTGAATTAACGGAAAATGAATTATTATACGCAGATATGGACGTGAATGAGGACATAAACTTTCATGATGTTGTTCTGCTAGTAAATGTAATGTTATTTCAACATTAATTATTAATAACGATGGAGTGGTGACACCTTGATATTAATTTCATAACCGGGAAATTTCTCTCCCAAATCTGCTTCCAGTTCCTTACAACATTCTACAATTTGGGATTGAGTTATCCCGATCTTCACATTGATTCCGAATAATACCACATGATGGTTTTCTGTCTCTACAACCCGAACATCATGGATATCAGTAATTCTCTCATCCGATTTCCAACGCTGATTCAAATGGTCCTGTACTTTAACTACTAATGGATTTCCCGGATGAACCGGGTCCATATGTACGGTTGGTTCCACTCCCATCGCTTTTGCGAGACGTTCCTCAACTTCTTCGGAAATATCATGTGCTTTTGCAGTGGTTTCGTTTGCATCAATCTCAACGTGAATACTTATAAATTTGTCGTGTCCATAACTATGCACAGTAATATCATGAGCTCCTAATACTCCCGGAACTGTCATAACAATATTTCTGATGTTTTCCACCTCTTCGGTTGTGGGTGGTTTCCCAATGAGATCATCCACAGCATCTTTGGCAATTTCAAATCCTGTGTACAATAGAAATCCTGCAACTCCCAATCCAATCCAACCATCAATAGCAGAATATCCATACATCCCTGCGACCATTGCACCTACGACCAACAAGCTGGATAACGCATCGGTTCGATGATGCCAAGCATCTGCGTGGAGCGTTCCTGAAGCAATCAGTGAAGATAAAAATTCAGCATATCTAGCGGTAATTTCTTTCACAATGATCGTTAAACTCAATACCGCTATCATCCACCATTTTACATTGACTAATGCCGGATTTTTTATTCTATCAATCGATGCTTCTATGATTTCAATACCTGCTACACAAAGTAGGATGGCTATTATTAATGTAGCAATATATTCCGCTCTACCATGACCATATGGATGTTCCACATCTGCCGGCTTTTCGGCTTGCTTAAATCCCCAAATGACAATGGATGATGTGACAACATCTGAAAATGTATGTACTGCATCAGCAATTAAACTCACAGCCCCTACCATGAGACCCAAAATAATTTTTATCAAAAATAAAATGCCATTCACTCCCACAGATATCCATCCTTGAAAAACACCAATTTTAGTGCGGTACTTTTGGGCAGATTCTTTCGTTTTTGGAAGGAAATGGTTGGTAATGGTTTTAAACATGAAGATTGAATTTACTGATTGTTTTACTAATAAACTTATGTTCAGACTTATATTTTAGATATCTAAATTTTATCAAAACGTAGTGATCCAATACGTAAAATGAAAAAACCCATATATAAATATCCAGATTTTGTATCAAAAG
>CAZBZK010000039.1:0-13048 GCA_964496365.1 uncultured bacterium | reverse complement strand
ATGGGACCAAAGAACATACACTGGTTCGTATGCCCAATGTATCACAGGGGAATACGGATTGGAGTTCCTCTGCTGGAACGAATGGTTCAAATTCTGAATGGTTAGTATATCCACAAAATACGTTTGAATATTTAGGCGCACATGATTTTGGTGGAACGGTGCTGATTGCTGAGGCGGGAGAAGACCAATTAGCTTCTTCTGGTGAAGTGGTTGTGTTGGATGCCTCTGGCTCTGTGGGTGATATAATTGCCTTTATTTGGGAACAATTATCCGGGACTCCTGTCACTCTCAATGGTGCAGATAATGTTGTGGCAACTTTTATTGCACCGGAAACATCGGGAGTGCTTGAATTTCAATTAACAATTTATGACACTGAAGGCAATTCAGGGATGGATGGTACCTCTATCACCATTGTGGGTGAAACCAGCATTGCAGATGCAAGAGCGATGGGAACGGGAGCAGGGGTCATTGTTCAAGGAGTGGTTATTTCTCCAAATTTTCAAGAAGAAAATGGAAATTCTGAGTACGTTATACAAGATGATACGGGTGGTCTTGTTGTTTTTGGTCCAGGTTTCGACGCATTTTTAACCTTAGGTCAAACGGTTCAGGTTACCGGTATTACGGACGAATTCAACGGGAAATTTGAGGTCATCGTTACCTCGGAAGCGAATATACAAGATTTAGGAACAGGTACACTTCCGGATGCTCAAGTGGTTACCATATCCGAAATGTTATCCAATGGGGAGGATTATGAAAGCGAACTTATCACTATTCAGAACGTAACGGTTACAGATGGTGATTGGCCCTCGGATGGATTTTCTGAAAATTTAACCATTGTAGATGGTGGGACTGAAACTCTAATAATGAGAATTGATAGTGATACGGACATTGATGGTTCTTCACAGCCATCTTGGCCCTCTGATGTTACGGGGGTTGGTGGTCAATATGATTCTTCTGATCCTTATACTGAGGGATATCAACTTTTACCGAGATTTCTAAGTGATTTGGTTGAAACAGGAGGAAACCAAATTCCTTTTGCAGATGCAGGTGAGGATCAAATGATTGACCCGGGAGTTGTGGTTACCTTAGATGGGTCAGCGAGTTATGATCCAGATGGTTCCATTGCGGGATATCTGTGGGAACAGCTTTCAGGAGAACCGGTTACACTTAGCGACTACGAAGAAGCCATTGTGACTTTTACTGCTCCAGAAGTGAATACAACCATGGTGTTTCAATTAACTGTTTTTGATGATCAGGGAGCCATTAATATTGATAACGTATCCGTCTCAATATTGGCTGTTGATCAAACCATTTATGATTTACAATATCAATCAGACCAAGCTCCTGGTCTTGGGTGTGGAACAGGGGATGAATGTTATCCATCACCGAGTTGTGGTCAACAATCTACCATTTCAGGAGTAGTAACTGCAGTGCGATCATTTTCTTCTTATCCTAATTTTTATATTCAGGATCCAAGCTCCTCTATGTGGAGCGGAATTTATGCATACGTTCCAGCAGGATTTGAGACATTAAACGTAGGTGACGAAGTTACCGTTACTGCAAACGTCACTGAATATTATGGATTTACTGAGTTGACAGATATTTCAACATATACAATTTTGTCAACAGGAAATTCCATAGAACCGACTGATGTTGAGACTGGATATTTCCCCATTGGTATGTGTGCTTTATCAGC
Organism: uncultured bacterium; assembly: GCA_964496365.1. Lineage (GTDB taxonomy): Bacteria > Fidelibacterota > Marinisomatia > Marinisomatales > AB-629-J13 > AB-629-J13. Next base: position 11,352 of record CAZBZK010000039.1, on the reverse strand, counting down.
GGAGCCATGGGAAGGTGTATTAGTTCGGGTATCAAACGTGACTGTTATTGATGGACCAGACCAGTATGGAGCGTGGACGGTTGATGATGGAACCGGGGTTTGCAAAATAGACGACTATATGTTTGAGGGAACTTCACCAACACCACAATCCGGGGATCAGTTTTCCAGTATTGTGGGTGTATTAGATTATAGTTATGGTGATTATAAAATTCAACCCCGAGGAATTCAGGATATAGATGACGGAAGTGGTCCTAACATCATTTCAATTTATGATATTCAAAATACATCAGAACAGGGTAGCGATCTGGATTGTTATCCTTCTCCTTATAAGGATGAACTTGTAACTACATTAGGAACAGTCACAGCAGTAAAACCAGGGGATTCCCATCTATTTTACATGCAGGATGATTCCTATGCGTCCTGGGGTGGAATTTATGTTTATGATGAAACCATTTCACCTGCGGTTGGCGACCAACTTACCATTACTGCTTATGTGGATGAATATTTTGGATTTACGGAATTGAAAAATGTAGCAAGTTATTCAACTAGTTCGACCGGAAATAATACCACGTCTTTATCGTTAAATACAGAAGAAATTGGCGAAGGATGTTCTTTGAGTGCTGAACAATATGAGGGAATGCTTGTCAGTGTCTCAAATGTTACCGTCGAATCCATTAATGAATACGGTGAATGGTTTGTTAATGATGGTACAGGGAGTTGTAAAATAGATAACTATTACTATCCCGGGGACCTGCCTGCTGTAAATATCGGTGACGAAATCAGCTCTGTAATGGGTGTTGTAAATTATGCGTATGGCGAATATTCAATTTTGCCGAGATCCGAAAATGACATTGTTTTTACTGGAGGCGGATCGGAAATTTCTGTGTCTTATTCCACCGGTTGGAATTTAGTGGGGGTCTCAATGTTTCTTGATTCGTACATTTATACCGATGTTTATGCTGATGGTATAGAAGGGACGATGTATGGATTTGACAACACTTACTACTCTGCATCTGAAATTATTCCCGGTGAAGGATATTGGTTGTATTTTAACAATAATGGGAATCAAGTTATTGAAGGTCAACCCATCAATTCTCAAGTAGTTTCTCTGTTATCCGGATGGAATCTCATTTCAGGACCATCAACCAGTTTTAATATTAATAATGCAATGGATCCGAATGGAATTATTATTCAGGGTACTTTATATGGATTTAATGAAACCTATGTACCGACTGATGAACTTCAACCGGGGTATGGATATTGGTTGAACGCCAATAATGATGGTGAAATTACCTTAACGAATACTCACCGTTCAGAAGCTCCTAAATTCATTCATAATGAATTGACTAACGCATCCATCCTTAACATAAATGGCATGCCCTTATATTTTGGCGTAGAAATTTCAGATGATAAATTGAACCGCTATTCTCTTCCACCGTTACCCCCAGAAACATGGGACAATGGACATCACAAATTCACAGACGTTCGTTTTGCTGACCATAGGAAAATGATGACTTCTACCGGTGAGATCTTAATTAGAGATTCAAATAACGAAGTTCAAATTTCTTGGTCAATTCATCCCGATTGCTCAAATCAAGAATGGGAACTCATCAATCAAAATGGCATGAAAATTGAAATGAAGGGCGATGGTGAATCTTCGTTAAATAGGAAAGGATCGGGATTTATCCTTCGTAAAGTTGAAACCGTACCAGAATCTTTCACGTTGGATCAAAATTTTCCTAATCCATTTAACCCAAGTACTACCATTGAGTTTGGCATTCCGGAAGCATCTTATGTTTCTCTGATCGTTTATGATTTAAACGGGTTGAAGGTTAACGAGTTACTAAAAGGTGAAGTTTTACCCGGAGTTCATGCGGTTCAATGGGATGGTACGAATGAAAACGGGATTAAAATGTCTAGTGGTGTTTATCTGTACACACTTGTATCAGAATCATTTATTGAAATGAAGAAAATGATTTTCATCAAATAATATCATTTTCGATTTTTACATATATTTCTGATAACCAGAAAAAGTACAATTTGTGATTTATAGAAAATTCTATATCTATTTCTGTTTAATTACTGTTGGGTTCACCCAGACTCCGGATCATTTGATTTTCTATCGAATCAATACGGGAGTAACGGATGCAGAGTATGTAGAAATAAAAAACCCTACGGGTTTTGATATCTTCATTGGTGATTATTACATTACTGATGCTACCAAGCCTGCAGACAGTTCATATTATTATAATTTACCTTTAGGGAGAAATTATTGGAGTCATTCAATCAATGATTTCATTGCAAGATTTCCCGACGACACCATTCAAGCAGGTGAACAATTTATATTGAGCTTCCATGATAGTACTCGGTACTATAATTATTTTGACGATTATCCTGATTATGCCCTGTATGGGAATATGAGATATGCAGTTGATGGTGAGCAAACCATTTCAATCATCCCGAATTACTCAGGAATTGAAATGCTTCAGAATCCTGAAGTGCTCATATTGTTTAAATGGCAACCGGGAGATTCATTGGTTCAGGATGTAGATTATTTCCTTTGGGGTGATACAACTTACGGTGTTTCTAAAACGGAAATTTCAGGATATAAGTCTGACACCCCCTTGTCCTTTCAAGCTGTTATGCCCTCGATTTTTGGTGATAAAATTTATCAAAGAAGGGGAAATTCAGAGGCATTTGAAATCCAATATGGTGGAAATGGTCTCACCAGTCATGATGAAACCAGTGAAAATTTATTAGAAAGCTGGGCAATTCTGTATAATCCCACTACTCTCACTTCAATTGAAACTATTATCCAAGGAGATCCGGAATCAGATATTGGTTTCGAAACGACGCTCATGGGATTGATTGTTGAATTTGGTGATAAAAGATCCTCAAACGGTCCTCAAATCATCACCATTCAGGATAAAGATGGTTTTCGGATGGATTTAACTATTTGGAATTGGGATGTGGCATTGTCTTCCATCGGATATATGGTGGATTATTACGACCCTGCCGAATATGTTATTCAGGCAAGAGGAATTGTAGATAATTATCGAGGGAATTGGCAAGTTGAAGTTGCATCTGCAGAGGATATTTTAGAAGCAGAAATTTACATGAAACAGGGAATTTTTAGTCCGGATACCGTTCGAACATCTGTTAGCATTAATCCTGCTCCTTTTGTGGTAATCCCCACCTTAGGAGAACGACTTGATTATTCCTATTCATTTCCGGATGATTCCAGAGTGATTGTACGGATTTTCGATTTAAGCGGAAGATTTATTACTACTTTAGTTGACCGTTATTTTGAAAATTCCGGAACTGTAATTCGGAACGAAGATAAATCGGATTGGGATGGACGTGATCATTTAGGACAAATAGTGTCTCCCGGAACATACCTTATGCATATCGAAGCCAATCAATTTCAATCCGGTAAATCTTATACTGATGTTGCACCCGTCGTTGTGGGGGTGAAGACAAATTGAGTTCATCCATTCGTAGTGCATTTATTCTATTGATAGTGTCTGGACTGACTGGGCAAACTGTTAGTGATTATCCATTTACCGGTGTACTTGGGAGTGCATCTGTTGGAACCATGACTTCTGCTACAGGTGGCATTCACAGTTTATATCATAATCCTGCTACGATGGTAGATGTTACAGATCATATTATAAACGTGGGATCTGCTGAAATATATGGAATTCCATATACCCATGTAGGTTGGATAAATAAACTATCGGGATTTGGTGTCATAGGACTTTCCACAGAATTTTCAAAAGTGAACTACCAAAAAATTGATTTATCAAAAGAACAAAGAATGGGAATATCTCACGGGTTTCATTTACAGAAAGATAAAAATTCTGAGTTGGCGTTAGGGCTGACTTTGAATCATTTTTCGTGGACATTGGGACCCAGTGCAGGAACAGCTGGAGATGGGTCTGATGGGATACAAGGGGGTATGTCCACAGCTTGGGGATTGGATTTTGGAGTCATTGGGGTTTTGCGTAACAAACATAGAGTTGGAGCTATGGTCAAAAACCTGATTTCAACACCAATAGGTACGGGAGGCTCTGAACAATCACTACCAAAACGTCTCTCTGCTGGAGTGTCTTACACACCCTTTAGTGGTCTCCAAACATCCTTTTTATTTGAAAGAATTATTGGAAGGGACCTTCAAATAAAAGGAAGCGTTCAATTTAAGGTCAATTCAGCCATCCAAGTCATCACCGGTATTCAATCAAATCCAAATCGTTTAGGTGCTGGATTTATTGTGTCCTTTTCTCGAATCAACATAGGATATGCTTTATTGACTCATCCAGTATTGCCGTTGGTACACCAAACTGAAATTTCCTATAAATTTCAGAATTAAACCGAATGAAACCAATAATAATTATTCTCTTAACACCCCTATTTATTCTTGCTAAAATCGATTTGAATAATGCTTCAAAAACCGAATTTGAAAATCTTCCCCTTTCTATCTCAAAAGTTGAATCCATTTACTCATTTATACAAAAGCGAAACGGAATAGAAACCATTTACGAATTACTCAAAATTGATGGTATTTCAGTTTCAGATATCCATGCTATTAGACCATTGGTAAACATTTTGCCATCAGAGCGATCTTCCTTCATTAAGGAACAAAATTTGTCGTCGTATAAAATTAAGCAATGGTTGGCAGCTGAAGGTAGTAAGGAGGGGTTATCCGATGTGTGGTTAGATAGAATTTTTAGACCGGGAAATATTAATGAAATGACTTTTGATGATTTGAGTGCTTTACCTAATCTGAGTCCTGTAGATGTTGCGGCGGTTATGAAACAACAAAGATTGGGAGAGATACACGGAACTTTTGAATTGAGAAACGCTCCCGGCATCAGTTATTGGGGGTATAAAAATTTGGTAGATTTTGTACGATTTACTCCGCAGATCGAATCTACACCGAAACTCCACGGGAGAATATCTCAACTGATTCGTACGGTACCGGTTACCACCAATCCTGATGATGAAGGTACGGTTACTGCTTTCAGAAATGCCAGTCGTCCTGAACTGTTTCAAAAACTGTCATTACAGTATGGTTCTCACATAAAACTTGGATTATCCCATTTTCAAAACATGGGAAATCCCGATGGGATTTATACACGAAAATTATTTGGAATGGTCGAAAATTTGGATTTTGGTTGGCTAAGATTAGATAAATTCATCATGGGAAATTTTTCTGCAGCTTTTGGACAAGGGATCGTTTTTGAAACCGGTGATTTTTTCACTCCTCGTAGAACCGGATTCGGATTTACAAAACGAGCACGAGGTGTTTTCCCGGACCTAACTCGTTCCAGTCAATATATTCTAAATGGTGTGGCAACTCAAGTGTCCAACTCATTTTTGAGATCGGTGTTTTTCGTTTCCAAAGCCCCCAGAGATGCTATTATTAACCGAGATAGTTCTTTTACTTCACTTATAGTGATGCACCCTCGTTTGCCATTGGGTGCCTACGAAGACACTCTAAAGATAGTGTCTCCTTTAACTTCGTCTGTTCAGGAAGTTACATGGGGTGGAAACATTCAATTCATGCCATTTGTCGGATTTCATATTGGATTTACGGCTTATGAAAGTCTTTATGACAGAGCATTGGATCCTCAAGTAATCGAAACCATTACCGGTGGCACCGATGATCATGAGCCGGGATTAGATTTAGCTACAAATTCCAATGACTATGATGAATATTCTGGCGATGCTTTCTATCTTAAATATATGTCAAACTCTGCGGATCCAGAAGTAGCAGCCATGTATCAATCTTCGGGTTCGTCACCCCTATGGAAAGATGCAAAAAGTTATCGTCGGGTTTTGGGTTTTAATTATGAATTTGTTATCAGCAATATGTCAATCCAAGGTGAATATGGTGAATTATCAAGTAATACAGATTTGTTTACCTTTAATGATGAACCCAATGCATTCGTTACCAGTTTGTATGCCCAATTTGAAAATTTAAATTTTCTCGTTTTGTATCGGGATTATGATTTGGAATTTGATAATGCATATCAACGGTCGTTTTCAAATTATCAACGATATAAAACATCTATTTTGGAAGATGGATATTGGTTGGAGGATCCGGTGTACAGTTATTTGTATTCAGGCAATCCTCAACCTCAATCCGAGCAGGGATTTTATTTTTTTAGTCGTTATCAATTTCATCGTTCTTTTGTAGGTTACATTAACTGGGATACATGGACGAGAAAAGCAGATGACGCAAAATATTACCGAACGGTTCTTTCCATTGATTGGAGACCTGTATTTAATTATCGAATTAATATTCGACAAAAATGGCAGGAGCGTGGAGCTTTTGATATATTTCATCCCAGTCCATTTGATTCTAGGGAAACACGAATTAGAATTCGGATGCGAATGTCACGATTTAATCAATTAGAATTACTTTATTCACGTGGATACACTACGTTTTCTCCCAGGCCAAGACTTACTGAGTCTGCACTCCCTGGAGCACAAATGAAGGTTGGGGATATTGGGTCTCCGGATGAAACCATCGGTATAAGTGGCACTCACAATTTTTCTGATCAACTGACGTTAAAAAGCGGAATCCTGTTTTTACAAGGATTCTTATGGAATTTTGAGGATACGGATTTTCGGATTTTTTCGGCGGATCACGGAGCAGTACATTCATGGATTTCTCTGCATGTTTCTCCAACGGAAAATTTTTCAATTAAATTTAAAATAAGTCAAACCCATTATAATCCGAGTACGACGATCACTGCTGGAAAAGCAGACAACGGTCAATGGATTACCAACCCAGTTGACCATAAAAATGAATCAGACTTTAGACTTCAATTTGACTATGCAATTTAAATCAATTCATAAATCATACTTTTTCATTACTCTTGTTTGTTGGGGTTCCGTTTGTACGGGACAATCTTTTTTTAATCGGTTAACCGGAACAAATCCATATCAGGCATCGGCTCGGTCTCTGGCAATGGGGAAAACTTCTTTTAGTGAAAAAACCACCAGTTTACTTTTAATCAATCCTGCAGGAATGGGCCGTATTTCGGATGAGATTTCGTTTTTTTATCAACTGAATGGTATATCCACATTAGAAAGGAGAGGATTCGATGTAAAAGATTTTTTTGGTGATTATCTCACTACATCTGATTATGTGGTAAATCATAATAAACTGATTGGTTCGGGTTTAGGTATAGCTGGAAATAAAATTAGAGGTCCTTTGAAATTTACAGCAGCATTTTCTGTAAATCCATTGACATCATTTGGATATAAATATGTGGAAGAAATTCGTGGAAAAATGAGTTTCGACGATGGGATTATTGGGAATAAAGATCCTCTTTTAGGGTATCATCATTATGAAGTAAGGGGACAATTGGAACGGTACTCATTTGGCATGGGACTCCATTATCAATTAGATGAATGGTTTGAATTAAATTGGGGAGTTGCAATTCACAAGGTTCCCAGCTCATCCATTCATGATATCTTCAAGGTGGATACACTACAATCTATAGATGGATATTTAGCAGGTGTTCAATCTTTGGACGAGGTCACGAATACTTCTCAAGGGCAATTTGCAAGTTTTGGATTTGAATTAAACACATGGAAAGGTGTGAGCATCTCGGTGGCATTGGATACCGAATTACAAATTGAATCTGACTCGTTTTCAACCCTTTCAGCGAATCATCCTTCAGGGTTACCAGAATTTTTCAACCAAGAGTCAAACACGTATATGTTGAATGGAATTAACTACATAAAACCCTCACGTCTTTCACTAGGAATGGCCTATTCAACCTTGGGGAAAAATCCCGTATTGGTCTGCGTTGATTTTCGAACTATCGGTGGTTATACATTTGATGAAAACTCCGGGAGTTCTCTTCAGATGATGGAGTCAAATTCTTGGCATTTTGGTTTTGAATATATCACTCTATCTCTTATACCGGTAAGAGTTGGGATGATTTACAAACAGTCCCCGTTTCAAACGTTGGATCCTACATCTACCATTACAGTCGGGTCCGGGTTCAATATTGAGAAATTAAAGATTGATTTTGCAACAGGGTTTCAGTCAATGGAATACGGATATCCAGATTTATTTCCGGTGGATGGTGATGTTCGACCTGATTTAGATAGAGTTAAAGAATCATCATTTCATTTTAATATTTCCTTATCCTATACCATTTAATTGTTATCCATTAAAAAACCTGTTTCCCGAGTTTCTTTTCTCATTTTTTTATGGGTGCAAATTCAGGGAAATCAGTTTGGTTCAAATCATCCGATTAAAATCCATTTGATTACCACCAACGACCTTCATGGGCAAATTGTTGGTCAAAAAGCAACATTTATGAATCCCCAATTTCCACCTGATATATTAGATGCATCAGCTATGTATCAATATATTGCTGATTTGAGAATGGAAGCTGAAACAAACAATGAAGGTGTTATTGTGTTGGACGGAGGAAATTTTTTTCAAGGACATCCATTCGGCATGGCTGACAGTGGAAAAACCATGATTGAATGGATGAATAAAATTCAGTACAATGCTCTTGTCCCCGGAAGTTATGATTTTATTGGAGGAGTTGAAAATATAATTTCGTTAGCAGAATCAGCACATTTTCCGTTCCTTATGGCGAATGTAAATTATAAAATTACAGAGAAAATTAAGCCCTATTCCATTGTTAGTACATCTGGAATCCAAGTGGGTATATTGGGAATTATCCCACATAAATTGGACGAAACGGTGTTGGAACAAAACAGGATAGGATTAGAACTATTATCTGAAATTGAAACCATGTATCATTGGATTCCTGTTATGAAAAATGAAGGAGCAGATATTATTATTGTACTCACAAGTTTGGGTATTCCCTGGGATAGGGAAGAGATGTATTCTGAATTTATAGATTCTCTACAAACCGGAATGACATACCAAATGAATATTCATAATGCATTAGAATTAGGATATTTTTCAGAAGATGTTGATTTTATAGTTTCAGGAGGAGTGAGTAAAGGATATCCGAAAATCTGGTATGATCCATACAGTCACGTTTTTATTTCACAAAATTATGGAAATGGTACGGAATTTGGTCACATTATTTTGCTAATTGATCCTTACAGTCACCAATTTATTGGATACGAAACTGCAGTCGATGGTAGGGTAGGACAAACCATGTTAGCCGATGATTTTATTCCTGAACCTGATATGAGTGGATGGATTCAAGAAAGGGCCGCAACCGCCATAGATTTTGTATATTCAAATCCGGAATGGATTTCACCCCACGAAATTTCCTCCCAATGCGATGTACAAGTGAGTGGACGTGGAACCACAGCCGTTCCCAATGTGAATGTGTCTAACGAAATTGAGATTATAACCTGGAACACCGAATTTTTTCCTGCCCACAAAGATTCAACCTTGCCTGTTTTGGCCCGTGTAATTTCTGATCTAAATGCAGATATGATTGCTTTTCAGGAAATTCGGTTTACAGGATATTTCAGCGGACTGATGAATTTGCTTCCGGATTATCATTATATTGTTTCTCAACAGTCATCCTTTATGGATCAAGCTATCATTTACAAAAAAGACATGTTTACGCTGGTGAGGCAATCTGAACCCTTCGCAGAAAATGATTATAATTTTGCTGGAAGACCTCCATTGAGAGGGGATTTTCAGTATAAATGCGGACATGAAGTATTGAATTTTTCCGTGATAAATCTACATATGAAATGTTGCGATTCCGGTTTAAAACGAAGACAAAATGCTGTTAAAATGCTTCATCATTATATAGTCGAAGAAATGGAAATGGGGTATAAGAATTTTATTGTACTGGGGGATTGGAACGACGATTTAAAAGATAAAGAAAATGAACATTGTTTCCATCCATTTAATAATGATGACAGATTTTATTTTGTTAACGAGTCGTTGGTTTATAATCAATCCAATGCGTCTTATCCAAAAGAGCCTTATGTGAGTTTTTTGGATCATATTCTTGTTACGAAACACATGATTCCTGAATCTGAAACCTATAGAACCGAAACATTGTTTATTGAAGACTTTATGGGTGGATTCTCAAATTATGAACGATATATTTCTGATCATCGCCCGGTTATGCTTGGTTTTGTTCCGTTTAAATAATCGTCGTTTTTCTGGAATTTTGTTTCTTGGTATTTCCTTTTTTGGATGTGCTGAAGATAAGGAAAACGAGGAACAACCTTCCCAATTTTCAGGATTGTCATTTGGTACAGAAACCACTGTTGAGGTCCTAACTTGGAATTTGGAATCATTCCCTAAAGTGGATAACGAAACGGTCGAGAATGTTGCACAAATTATAACCCATTTAAGTTGTGACATCAATGCGTTTCAAGAAATTAATTCTGGGTCTTATTTTACTTCATTGATTCAAAAATGTAATCAGTTAGATAGTGAAAATATGTGGGTTGGGATAAAATCTCCGGGTGGCAGTTATGGACTTGGATATATTTATAAATCAAATAAAATAAATTTTGAAACTACTTACGAGATATATAATGATGAAAATCTTCCATTCCCCAGGGAACCATTTATTTTAGAATGTGGAATTAACGATGAATCTTTTGTGTTTATTAACAACCATTTAAAATGTTGTGGGGATAGTGTTATAGATAGCATCGATACAAACATGGATGGCATTGAAGATTATCCAGATGAGGAAGATGAAGAATCCAGAAGGCAATCCGCTTCATTATTACTTGAACAATATATTTTAAATAATTATTCGGGAAAAAACGTCATTGTTGTGGGAGATTTAAATGATGATATTCATGAGCCTAAATATTCCAATGTATTTTGGAATTTTGTCGAAAATTCTGAACATTTTAGATTTGTTGATATGGAATTGGCATTGAATGGAGACAATGGTCACCATTGGTCACATTGGTCTTATCCAACCTGGCCAAGCCATATTGATCATATTCTCATCAATGTGAATTTATTCGATGAATTCGAACATAATGCTTCAACGGTTATCACCTTTCAATTGGAAGATTATTTTCCCGATGGTTGGAATGACTATGATGATAAAATTTCGGATCACCGTCCGGTTGCATGGAAATTTTCATTATAATTAGGGTTTAATTGTTGTAATAAATAAATTCCTTCTTTACATTTTGTGCCCTTCTTTATAATAAAGATGAGGTGTTTCCAATGAAAATATTGATAATTATGTAAGGATGATTAGTCCCAATTTTACCAAGTGGATGATACCAGTTTTATTCATTTCTTATTCCCAAGAACAAATGGTCCCGGATATATTTGATAAAGTTACAAGCGTTGGACAATTAGGCATGACCGTAACCAATTTTGGTGTTTTAGGGAATGGGTGG
>CAZBZK010000038.1:0-13880 GCA_964496365.1 uncultured bacterium | reverse complement strand
GAAGTGGGAGTTTGTGGATATACATGGCAATGTAAAAGAGTGTTCAGGAGATCAAATGTTGGAGTTCAGTGATGTAACGGAACACGTTATACTAAGGAAATCCACATCATCTGAAATGTCAAGTGAATATTTACTCTATCCTGCGTTTCCAAATCCGTTTAATCCTGTGACAACATTTAAGTATGATTTACCCATTCAGTCATTGGTAAGTTTGAGGATTTATGATTTGCTAGGTCATGAAATAAAAGAACTGGTGAATGATACTCAAGATTCTGGAATGAAATCTGTATCTTGGAATGGAAAGGATCAATTTGGGCATCAAGTAGGTGCTGGAATTTATGTGTATAAATTAAAAGCTGGAAAATACATCCAGGCACGAAAGATTGCACTTATTAAATAAAAAAGTCTATCAATTGTTTATCAAATATTTTATTTACTAATCCCCTAAAATAAATTAGATTTCCAACTAAGTTAATCTTCATAATTATTTTTAGACTGTATTAAGTTCTTCCACTGTCCACGACTGGTTTAAAATAAAATTCATAATCCAAATAACATTAAATGAAATACGATCCATCTAAAATCGAACCATATTGGCAAAATTATTGGGATAAAAACAAGACATTTGAAGTCAAGGTAAATCCAAATAAACCAAAATATTATGTTCTGGATATGTTTCCTTATCCATCAGGAGAAGGTCTGCATGTTGGTCATCCATTAGGTTATTTTGCTTCGGATATCGTCGCACGGTATAAACGAATGAAAGGATTTAATGTTTTACATCCAATTGGATGGGATGCATTTGGTCTTCCAGCTGAACAATATGCAATTCAAACAGGAACTCATCCGTCAAAAACGACTGCTGAAAATATCAAAAATTTTAAAAGACAATTGAAGTTGCTCGGGTTTTCATTTGATTGGTCTAGAGAAATTAATACGACAGATAAAACTTATTATAAATGGACTCAATGGATATTTTTACAATTATATAAAAAAGGATTGGCTTATGAATCGGAAGTTCCTGTGAATTGGTGCCCGAAATTAGGAACGGTATTGGCCAACGAAGAAGTCATCAATGGAAAATCGGAAAGGGGAGGACATCCTGTAGTACGAACTCCCATGCGGCAATGGATGTTAAAAATTACGGACTATGCGGAAAGCCTATTAGAAGGATTGGAAACTTTGGATTGGCCTGAACATATTAAAGATTTACAAAGAAATTGGATTGGGAAATCTGTTGGAGTCAATGTTGATTTTCAATTAAAAGAATCTAATAAAAAGATAAAAGTATTTACTACCAGACCAGATACTTTATTTGGAGCCACCTATTTAGTTTTAGCTCCAGAACATCCTTTGGTTAAATCAATTTCAAAGCAATCTCAAATAGAATTAATTAACGAATATCAAGCTAAATCAAGTCAAAAATCAGATTTAGAAAGGGGAGAGCTAAATAAAGAAAAAACAGGAGTGTTTACCGGTTCGTATGCTTTGAACCCCGTGAATGATCAAACTATTCCTATTTGGATTGCGGATTATGTCCTCATGACTTATGGAACAGGAGCAATCATGGCAGTTCCCGGGCAAGACCAAAGAGATTGGGATTTTGCAAAAAAGTTTGATTTACCTATTATCAGAACTGTAAAACCCTCACCTAATTTTCAAGGTGAAGCATATCTCGGAGATGGTGCTGCAATCAATAGTGATTTTTTGAATGGATTGAATGTTAAAGACGCAAAACAAAAAATAACAAAGTGGTTGGAGAAAAAGCAGAAGGGAATCAGAATAATAAATTATAAACTCCGGGATTGGCTTTTTTCGAGACAACGATATTGGGGTGAGCCGTTTCCTATTGTTCATGCAAACGGTTCCCATTATCCAGTTGACGAAGACCAATTACCGGTCACCCTACCTGAAGTCGAAAAATATGAACCTACAGGTGAAGGAAAATCTCCATTAGCTGGGATTAAAGAATGGTGTGAGATTAAAGATGATTGTAGTAATATTATTGGACTTAGAGAGACAAACACAATGCCTCAATGGGCTGGATCTTGTTGGTATTATCTTCGATTTCTTGATCCACTAAATACAGATAAAGCATGGAGTAAGAAAAAGGAATCCTATTGGATGCCTGTTGATTTATATATTGGTGGTCAGGAACATGCTGTTTTGCATTTGATGTATGCTCGTTTTTGGCATCATGTACTACATGATTTAGGTCTTGTGAGTACAAGGGAACCTTTTCAAAAATTATTTAACCAAGGGATGATTCTGGGAGAGGACGGCCAAAAAATGAGTAAGTCCAGAGGAAATGTGATCAATCCCGATGAAATAATTGAAAAATTTGGTTCAGATACACTTAGGATTTACGAAATGTTTTTAGGTCCATTGGATAAAGCAAAACCGTGGAATACAAATGGATTACACGGATCGTTGAGATTTATCGAGAGATTATGGACTTTGTTTCAATCCAGACAAACAAAACAAACCTCCCAATCTGCCAATAAACGAACCATTCAATTGCTACATCAAACCATAAAAAAAGTAACTCAAGATATTGAGAATCTTCGGTTCAATACGGCGATTTCTCAATTGATGATATTCCAAAATCATTTAGCAACTTTAGAATCCATAAATGAGGAAATATTTGGTATATTTTTAAAAATACTGTCTCCATTTTTGCCACATTTTTGCGAAGAAATACATCATCAATGGGGTCATAAATCATCTATTTCATTTGAAAACTGGCCAGATTATGATGAGAAATTAGCAAAAGAAGAACAAGTAGAAATTGCAATTCAAATTAACGGGAAATTAAGATCCACATTTAAAATTAAAAAAGGTGAGGATAAACAGATCGTTGTTAACTCCGCAAAAGAAAACGAAAAAATTATTGAATATTTACAGAATGGAAATATTGTTAAGACGATTTATGTCCCTAATCGACTCATAAATTTTGTCGTAAAATAATTCCTAACTTATTAAAATTATTTTATGCACTTTGGATAATAAAAAACTTTTCTGTTAGGAATTATTTAAAGAATATTTTATTCCTTTTGCAAATAGCCAAGTTGCTATAACAAAACAAATTGCTATAATTTTTTGTGACGTCGCCTGAAATAATAAACCAAAATCTGATTGCGGAGACGGTCCTAATTCCAAAACCAAAATATAAACTAAAATGGACATTGCAAAAATAAGGTATCCAAAACCATATTTTGATAAAATCTTTTTTGAATTAATAATAATGATGCTGTAAATCAATGAAGATGGAAAAGCCAAATGAAATATTTTATCAGCAAAAAATATATGTTCCTTTAGATATAAATCCGCTGGAGTTAATCCCACCAACGAAAACGATAATGAACTAAGAACTCCTAAAATTGAACTGAGAATCGCACCCTTAAATAAAACAGAGTTTTCGGTAAAATATATAGGTAAGATTGCATAGAAAAAAGAAAATATCAATCCACATAGAAACATGGTGATGTTAAAAAAAAATGCTGAGTAAAAATTCGGTATCCCTTTATGAGTAACCGTACGCCCTAAATCACTCAAAAAATTATTTGTAAAAGAATATTTTGTGGTTTCATGATTTAAATAAGTGCTTCCTGGGTAAAATAAAATTGCAATCAAATTGAAACTCACAAATAAAATGAGAGCTATATAAACGAGGTATATAGATTGACTAAGATATTTATGTTGGTTCATATTAAATATTATACATAATATACATTATGCGTCATTTAATTTTATATTCGACGAAAATAGTTCCATCCTATCTTTATCTCCGATTAAGATTATTTTTTGACCTTCAATTAATTTTACTTCAGGACTTGGATTAATAGCATTAATTCCATCTTCGTCTATAACTCCGATGATCATTAAACTGAATTTTTCTCTTATTCTCGTATCTTTTATTCGAATCCCAATATACTGATGAGGGAAATCACACACTTTTACCTCTTCTAAAGCAAAATCAAGATTTGATTGTCCCGTATTCATACTTACAGCATCCTCTAAATATGGTGCAGTAAGTAGTTCAGTCATATGATGCCCCCCCAGCGATATATGGGTTTACAACCTTATTAGCACCAGCACGCTTTAATTTTCTTCCAGTTTCTTTCTGACTGCATCTGCTCAATAAAAAACAATCTGGATTTAGATTTTTTGTTGACATGGAAACAAATAAATTATTCTGGTCTGTTTCTAACGTAATTGCTATTCCTTTTGAGTTCATTATTCCCGCTTCCATAAGTGTTGTATCAAAAGTTGCGTCAGCGTGGAGATTTAAATATCCTAATTTGTTTATCTTTTTTATTTTTTCTTCGTTTATATCCACAACAACAAATGGAATGTTTTTCTCATGTAGTTCCTTGGCAATCACAGCTCCCATGCGACCAAAACCGCATAAAATATAATGATGTCACAGTTTCTTTATTTTATTTAACATTTTTTACCTTATATTCCTTAAAGTTTATTATACTTGTATTTAGCCTACTAACTACTAACTACCATTGCAAATCCAGTCACTCCAAAGATAATGACAACCATTGCCCAAATTTTCCCACCCTGACTCATAGGTTGTACTTCCCCAAATCCAAAAGTGGATAATGTGAGCACAGTCATATAGATACTGTCAAAGATCGATAAATTATTCTCAAGAAAATAAAAACCAGATGCCCCAAAAACGATGATCACCAAAAAAATAAAATGATAATTTTACTTTGTTGTATCATAAAGTATTCATTTTTTCAAGGGATTTAAAAACCCATTGTGAATAATCATCATTATGGCTTTCAAATGGAAATGATATAATTTCCGGAACTTTATAAGTATGACTCATTTTTATCGTTTTAGTGATAGAATTTATGGACTCAGTTTTAGTTTTAATCAGTAATATAAATTCTTTTTCTTTTTCAATTTTATTGTTCCACTTAAATACAGAAATAAGAGGTCCAATTATATTCACACAAGCCGCTTCCCTGTTTGAAACTATGTGTTCAGAAATCTGTTCTGCGTCCTTCATAGAGCTTACGGTAGTTATCACCATTGAAAATTGAGATGTTTCAGATTTAGGCATTTATTGTAGGTTCAATTTTATGTTTTTAATTTAAATTTAACGGTGAAACTTAGATTTTATTCATGAAATATTCCCATATCATTTGTCATTTTAGCGAAATTGGTCTCAAAGGGAAAAATCGTCATTATTTTGTGAAAACATTACAAAAAAACATTAAACATTCCATACATAAAACTAATTTAAATGTTGATATTATAAATGCCTATGACAGAATAATCCTTCGATTAAATCAAATTGAAATCAAGGATATCAACCACATATTAAATGCACTTTCCCATGTATTTGGGATTGCATACTTTTGTCCGGTTTTACAAATTAATAACGATATAGAATCCATGAAAAAAATGGCATTAGAAATATTAAAACATGAATCATTTAAGTCGTTTCGTATCACGGCGAGGATGAATGCATCAATCTCTCCTTATAGTAAAATGACCGTTCATGAACAAGTGGGAGAATTTATTCAAACTCGTTTAGAAAAAGAAGTCAATTTGACAAATGCAGATCTCACTTGTTATATCGACACAATTTCTGAAGGGACCTTTATTTATAAAGAAAAAATTTCAGGAATTGGTGGAATGCCAGTTGGAACAGGAGGAAAAGGAATTGTGTTATTATCAGGAGGCATTGATTCACCGGTAGCAGCTTTTTATCTATTAAAACGAGGCATGTCATTGGTTTTTATTCATTTTCATTCACTTCCTCACATTTCTCCTGCTTCCATTGAAAATGTAAAAGAATTATGTGGAGTGTTATCAAAGTATCAAAAATATTCAAAATTAATTTTGATTCCATTTTCAGAAATTCAAGAACACATTTTAGAAGAGAGTTTAGAAAAATACAGAGTGTTACTTTATCGCCGATTAATGCTAAAAATAGCAAATAAAATTGCTATTGAGGAAAGAGCGAGGACAATCATCACCGGCGAAGCACTTGGACAAGTAGCCTCTCAAACCGTTGAAAATATTGGAGCAGTAGATTCTGTATCTAAACTCCCTGTTTTTCGCCCATTGATTGGCATGGATAAGCAAGAAATAATTAATAAAGCAAAACAAATCAACTCTTATTCAATTTCTATCCGACCCCATGAAGACTGTTGCACATTATTTTTACCCCAAAATCCTGCAACTAAATCAACATCTGAAATTTTAGACATTGAAGAATCTAAATTGGATTTAGACGAATTAATTTCAACATCAATCAAACACTCAGAAATAATTCAATCTTGACATTTTTTCTATTCTTAATCCAGTTCCACATGATGTAAATTTGACACCATTATTTATACTAAACATATTCTAATAAAAGAATACCTTATGATTATTGCAATACCAAATGAAGATCAAGCACATGAGAATCGAGTATCTGCTATTCCTGCCTCGGTTGCAGAATACATTAAATTAGATTACGAAGTTTGGGTAGAAGCCAATGCAGGGAAAAGATCATTTTACCCAAATGAAGATTTTGTGAATTTAGGGGCAAAACTCATTGATGATAAAAAATATTTGTATGAAAATGCGGATATTATTTTAAAGGTCAATCCCCCAGATTTGAATGAATCCCAATGGTTGAAAAAGAAATGCTATTTTATTTCTCTTTTTCAGACTATGAAAGAAAGAGAAGTAATCCAAATATTTTTAGAAAGAGAGATTACTGGTTTTTCTATGCATTTAATCCCCAGAACTACTTTAGCTCAAAAAATGGATGCATTAAGTTCACAAAGTAATATTTCTGGGTATATGGCAGTATTAATGGGGGCAACTCATCTTCCAATATATATGCCTTTATTGATGACGGCTGCCGGAACGATAGCCCCAGCTAAAATATTGGTTTTAGGTGCTGGAGTTGCAGGACTGCAAGCCATTGCAACTGCACGGCGTTTAGGAGCACAAGTTGAAGTATTTGATGTTCGTCCAGAAGTGAAAGAACAGGTAGAAAGTTTAGGTGCAAAATTTGTCGAAGTGACTCAAGAATATTCTGACGGGGTTGGTGAAGGTGGATATGCTAAAGAAACTTCAGATGATTATAAACAAAAACAACAACTCTTGATTAAAGAGAAAATTGCCAAGTCTAATTTGGTGATTACTACTGCATTGATCCCAGGCAAACCTGCTCCAATTTTAATAACAAAAGACTCAGTTGAAAAAATGAAACCCGGCTCCGTGATTATGGATTTAGCTTCAGAAAATGGAGGAAATTGTGAATTGACTGAAAAAGACAGAGTTATCACTTACAAGGAGGTGGTGATCGATGGAACGTCAAACATACCGGGACTGATGCCACAACATGCCAGTCAGCTCTATGCAAAAAATATTTCAAGTTTTTTCTCACATATAAATAAAGACGGAAAACCAAATATAAACCAAGAAGATGAGATCATATCTGGTTCATTATTTACTTATCAAGGAAACATTATGCATAAACAAACAAAAGATTGGTTTAGCGCAGGAAAATAATATGGAAATGATTAATATTTTAACGGTATTTATTTTAGCAATTTTTGTAGGAATTGAAATCATAACCAAAGTCCCTCCTACCCTGCACACTCCTCTGATGTCCGGGTCAAATGCAATATCAGGAATTGCCATTGTCGGAGCGATTATTTCTACAAAAATGGATGGACAAAGCAGTACGTGGCTTGGCTTGTCAGCCGTAATATTCGCAACCATTAATGTCGTTGGTGGATTCATGGTTACAGATAGAATGTTAAAAATGTTCAAGCGAAAATAAACTATGTTAGACTATGTAAACCTATTTTATGTATTAGCCTCTGTATTTTTTATACTGGGCTTGAAAAAGTTAAGCCATCCGAAAACGGCTCGAAAAGGAAATGCACTGGCTTCACTTGGTATGTTCATTGCAATTATTGCAACCTTAATTTTTTATTCTGAACTAAATTATATTTATATTCTATGTGGAATGATGATTGGCGGTTCAATAGGACTTTTATTTGCTGTTAAAGTTGAAATGACCGCCATGCCTCAGTTGGTAGCACTCTTTAATGGATTTGGGGGAGGTGCTTCTGCCTTGGTGGCTACAGCGGAATTTTTTAATAAAATCTCACCTGCCAATCAACCAGTATTTCTCACATCTACAATCGTTATTAGTGTATTCGTTGGAACACTCACACTGACCGGAAGTTTTATCGCCTTTTGTAAACTTCAAGGACTTATAAGCGGAAAACCAATTGTTTTTCGAGGACAACAAATAATGAATGCCTTGTTCACTTTTTGCCTCATTGGAATAGGAATCTATATTGTAAATGGTGATTTAAATAATTTAAATAGTTTTTATGCTCTAGTTTTGATTTCAGGATTACTCGGAATTACATTGACCATTCCAATTGGTGGTGCAGATATGCCTGTAGTGATTTCATTACTGAATTCATATTCTGGAGTTGCTGCTGCATCTACAGGATTTGTTTTATTAAATAATGGTCTCATTATTTCAGGAGCTCTGGTAGGGGCATCTGGACTCATTCTGACCAATATAATGTGTAAAGGAATGAACCGTTCTCTCGCAAACGTAATTTTTGGATCTGTGGGATTAGACCAAAGTTCTGACACCAACTCTGAGGGAAAACAAATCAATATTAAAAGTTATTCCACAGAGGAGGCAGCACTTATTTTAGATTCAGCAGAAAAAGTAATTATCGTTCCAGGATATGGATTAGCGGTTGCCCAAGCACAACATGCTGTAAGAGAAGTTGCGGATTTTTTGGAGAAAAAAGGGAAAATGATTTTATATGCAATTCATCCCGTTGCTGGAAGAATGCCTGGTCATATGAATGTGTTACTTGCAGAAGCCAACATTTCTTATGAACAATTAAAAGACTTAGATGAAATCAATCCTGAGTTTGAAGATTGTGATGTGGCTATAGTGTTAGGTGCCAATGATGTGGTTAATCCTGCAGCAAGGCACGACACTTCAAGCCCCATTTATGGAATGCCAATATTAAATGTAGATAAGTCGAGAACGGTCATGATCAACAAACGTACCATGAATCCGGGATTTGCAGGAATTCAAAATGAATTATTTGGTTTTGACAACTCAATTATGATTTTTGGAGATGCAAAAGCGATGTTAAATGATCTACTAAAGGATTTGAAGTCATTATAGAATTGTAAATCAATTTTGAATGATCAGCTGTCTAATGTTTGAATTCGATTGACAAAATATGGTAAAGACCACACAGCTGAATGAAATGATACCTCTGAATCGAATAGTGATCCGTAATCTATCAAGCTGAAGAAACCTCGATAGACACGTTGATCAAAACCCATTCCGGGACCATGAATTTTCCACACTTTTGTAAATACGTTATCGTTAACAATTATGTCCTCCCCTTCACCGTTGTCATACATTTTCTTCCGTGCTTTATGCAATCTTGATCTTCCGTAATGAAAAGACACCCTTTCTCCACTTTCATAGTTAAACTCTGGTCCATCATTGGATACAGTTAATTCCACCTTTACATCCATCCACGAATCAAACATGGGTAAAGAATCTCTGGAAATGAATTCACCTAAATTTAATTCAGAATCAAGAATAAAAACTGAGGACCAATCTCCGTTTTCATCCAGTGTATAATACTCCAGTTTTTGGATACCCATTTTGGTTCCGGTTTTTCCAATGCCAAGCGTCAATGCATCAACTTTCCATCGTCTTTGACTATCATTCATTGATGAAATTACGAATCTGACTTTCCGTTGAAAATCAAATGTAAAATTCTTTTCATAAGTCATTGTGTCATTTAAACCGGTGTCTATGATTGTAGAAATAAATATTCCGGTTACTGTGCGGACAATATCTGCAACCGAGTAATCTTCTCCATGAGTGAAGGTGATCGTTCTGGTTGTGGATGCCAATCTTCGTCCAAATTTGAACACATAACCACTGTCCGGATGATAGGATTCAAGGGTTTTTGCTCCGTAATCTGTTTCAAGTCCTTCATCATAATCAGAGGTAGCACCGGCATCGTCAAGACCGTCTAATCCAAACGCATCATCACCATCCAGCAATGCACTAAGTTCCGCTTCTCTGGCTGCAAATGAATTCGTGGTTGAGTCACATCCAGTTATGATAAGTCCAATCAAAAGCAGGATACATTTTAGATTTGTCATGATAATCTCCTTTTTAAATTAGTTCCAGAAATGTTTTCCATTTTTTTTAAATGGAGAGTGTTCTTTTTTTTTCCAACCCTTTTTATGTCGCATTAATTGATCTTTTATATCCTTCCGAAGTCTATGTTCAAATCCAATTAATTTAGCTCGTTGTACATTATTTAAATGTCCTTCAAGACTGGTAAGAAATGAATTTCTTTTGTTGGTTTTATCTAGGCTAATTTCAGATAATTGATCCAATAGGGTTTCTAAATCACTATTTGAAATGGTATCTCCTCTTTCAATTTTTTCCTTTATCTCTTTATGCAGACTTTTTTCATTATTCACAATTTTATTCATTTCTTCCCTGTATTCTCTGAATCGTGGAAAGAATTTCTCCGCTTGCTCATTGGTTAATTTTAATTGTTCGGTTAATTTCCACGCTATCATCATATCCATTTTTTCTTTTTTTTCACTTTGACATAAAACCAAGGATGATAGTGCCAGACTCATTATGGTAATAGTTTTTCTCACGATTAAATCTCCTTTTGTTTGGTCAATTCCGTCATTTCAATTTCATGAAGAAATTTTATGGTTTCAAAAATATCTTCGTCACTATTGGTTAAATAAATTGCCATATCTTTTAAATATGCTGTGGTGTCAATTTCAATAGAAAAGGATTCGGTTTCAGCATAAGACTCAACATAAACTGATTGAAATTCTAATTGACGAAATGTTGTAATTCCAATAAATAAAATAAAAATGGTCGCCAAAAAAGTTTGCATGAATTGTTTCGATTGTTGATAGTCTTTAATTCTTCGGTCATGTATATTTTCAATAAATTTGTCTTCATTTATCCTACGGTCCGAGGTCAAGATAGATCGTTTTATTTTATCTTCAATTTTCATTGGGCTCTCTTAAATCGTAATTTTAATTGGTTAATGCCATGATGGTAATTTACTTTTGCTGATCCTTCTGAAATGCCTAAAATTCCTGAAATATCTTTGTAAGGTAAATCCTGTGCAATTCTCATGATAAGCACCATTCGTTGGGTTTTTGGAAGTGTGGACACTTGGTCCCAAATCTCTTTTTTTGACCATTGTTTTTCCAATTTGTCATCTGTATCCCCCAATTCATAAGTTTGATCCAAATGAAGAAATTTTTTCCATCTGGCCTTACGAATGAATGAATTCGCTGTGTTAAGTTGAATGCGATACAGGTAACTGGTGAAAGCCGCTTCAAAACGAAATTGATGAAGGGTTTTATATAATTTAATGTAAACATCCTGCGCCAAGTCTTCCGCATCCATTGGATCTTTTGTGAATTTAAGAAAAAATTGATAGGTATTTTGTAAATGCCTTTTAACCAATTTATCATAAGAAGATTGATGTCCATCCTGAAATAATTTAATAAGTTCATGATCACTTTGCATTTCATTTGCCCATTTAGACAAGGTATAATTTGAAAGGTTAAATAATTAATTTAAAGATTCATTCTTTGAAAAATTGCATAATATTTTGCAAATCGATTAACCAATTTACCTGTTTCTTGTGTTGATAACATTTAATTTTATAGCATGATTTATTCGCACAAAGATAAATTTACGGCTACTCAAGATCAATCCGATGCTATAAGTCATCATCCAGCTCCTCTAATGATTTTAGCCGGGGCAGGTACCGGTAAAACCACCACACTTCTTCATAGGATAATTTATCTCATCAAAAACTTATCCATTTCCCCCGAATCTATTCTTGCAATTACCTATACGGAAAGAGCCGCCTATGAACTGAAAAACCGGTTGATTTTGGAATTGGGTGAGTATGTTAATGGAATCACTATCAGTACCTTTCATTCTTTTTGTTATCATTTGATTCAAGAATTTGATTCCTTTAATTCTACACTTCAATTAATTGAAGAAAGTGAATCCATTTATTTAATGTTGAGTGACTTTGATTCTCTGCGTCCATTTCATTCCGATGAATTTCCACTTAATCCTCAAAAATCTGTAGGTATGGCATTATCCTTCATTAACAAATGCAGGGATGAATTATTGGAACCTAAAGATTTGGACATAAATATCTTGAAAGATTCTCCTTTCGGAATTGAACAAATATCCCAATTAAAAGATATTCGAAAAATGTATGAGTTTTATCAACACATTAAATCTGATCATGGATTTGTGGATTACGGGGATATGATCGTTCGTGCAGGACTTTTACTAAAAAATGAATCAGAAATACTAAAAAATATACAATCTAAATTTCAGCATATAATCATCGATGAATTTCAGGATAACAATTATGCTTTGAACAAGGTGATTGGTCTCATTTCACAAAAAAACCAATCCATTACGGTTGTTGGTGATGATGACCAAACCATTTATAGTTTTCGTGGTGCCAGTAAATATAACTTAACATTTTTCAGAGACATGTATCAAGCTCATCCAAATTATAAAGAAATCACCCTTAAAACTTCGTTTCGATCTCATCAAAAAGTATTAAATGTAGCCAATGATATTATAAAAGAAAATTCTGAAAGAATCGAAAAAAAATTGGATTCTTTTCAAAATAAAACCGGAGAAAAACCAACACTTATTTATGCCAATGTAACGGACCATCCCTTAATAATTGTGGATAAAATAAAAGCGTTTATTCAGATGGGAATTCCATTAAAAGAAATTGCAGTTTTGGTTCGCTCTATTTCAAAAGCAAAAATAATGATTCATCATTTACGCAGATCCAGAATTCCTGTTACCGGTCGATTTGACACGTTTTTTGAACTTGAGACCATAAAAATATTAAATGCATGGTGTCAGGTCATTGGAAATGGTTCTTATCAAGATTCATCATTGTTTTACTTGATTAAGAAAAGTATAGGTCTTACCCAAACTAACATTCTATTTAAGTTTGTTAATAAATGGAGCCAAAAGTCAGCAATGGATCAATTATTATCTTCTAAATATCAATTACCAGATTTACAAAAATTGGATTTATTTTTTCACAGGATTCATACATTAAAAAGTCAATCTAAGAAAAAGACTGCAGGGGAATTAATTTGGGACATTTGCGTAAAAACTGAAATCCTAAGACCTCTTGTAAATCGTTATGATTATTTCGACCAACTCTCTCTTATAAATGTAGGACAATTTATAAAAAAAGCCCAACAGTTCTCAGAACGAGATAAAGAAATCAGGGGAATTTATGAGTTTAATTTATATATTGAAACTCTCATGGTTACCGGAGGAATTCAGGTACAATATCCTGATATGGGACACGACCCCGAAGGTGTAACGGTAAGCACCATTCATGGCGTGAAAGGTGGAGAATTTACTGTGGTATTTATTCCGTATAATCGTAGTGCAATTTTCCCCTTAAATTTTAAACGCAACCCGATTATAGAAAAACCACCTGATGCTTGGATGACGTATAAAACCCATTCAGATTTAACTCCAAAAGAACATCATTATGAGGAGGAACGACGTCTTTTATACGTTGCGATTACTCGAGCAAAAAACCATTTGTATTTATTAGCACCTGAAAAATCAACATCTCCTTTCATCAAAAAATTAGATAAATCATTAATTATAGAGGAAGTCATGGAACCAATTAAAAGTGAAATATTGTCAAAAGAATCAAAAACGAGTTTGCGAGATATTTATGAACAAAAATTATAAAACGCTCTGGCAAAAAATAATTTTG
>CAZBZK010000037.1:1716-14036 GCA_964496365.1 uncultured bacterium | reverse complement strand
AACTACAGGATCATGAATATCCGGATAAAAAATATGTCAGCTATGGCGATCCAGCACATTTTGGGATGACGGTGGAGTATAAGTTTTAGTTATATCAGAAAAACGAAAAAAACATGGAATGAATTACATTTTTAATGGGACCATTGTAAATTCGTTATTCATAATGACTCCACATAGCGAGAATTTTTATCATTTAAAAATTCCAATAATAACTCAATTGATTTTTCTATCTCTTTCTTTGAATATGGAAGTAGTTTATCTGAAACAGGTACAACTAATTTTGGATAATGTTCTAAAATTTTACCATATTCACTTATAATTTCAGTTGCTATAAAAATAACATTTGGATGAACCGTTCCAGTATCCTTAATCTTCAATAATTGCAATATTGCTGATTTATTTACCTTTTTTTGCCTTTTTAAAACAGGTTTTAAATCCATAATTTCTCAACCTTATTTATAATAAAATATACAATTTTCAATTTACTAAAAGTAATTCAAATTTATTGAGTTATAAATTTAAAAATCCTATCACGATAGTCGATACACGATAGTCGATAATTGTTCCATACTGTCATTTTCGTATATGGTAAATTACCTTTCATCACCGTTTGAGTAAAATGGGTAAACGCTGTAATATTGGACCCATGTCACCCCAAGATTCTAACCGAAAACGCCTCTTTCTCATTGATGGATATGCCATGTTATATAGATGTCATTTTGCTCTTATTCGAAATCCACTCATTACATCTTACGGACTTCACACCAGTGCAATTTATGGATTTACCAATCAAGTTTTAAAATTAATTGAATCAGAATCTCCCGATTATATTGCAGCTATTTTCGACGCAAAAGAAAAAACATTTCGTCATGAACGATATCCTTCATACAAGGCGACACGGGAGAAAATGCCAGAGGAGTTGGTGGATCAACTTCCACATCTATGGAGAATATTAAAAGGATTGAATTTGTTTCATATGTCCCTACCGGGATTTGAAGCAGACGATATCATTGGTACGTTAGCACATTCGGCTTCAAAAGAAAATTTTGATACGTTTATTGTGAGTGGTGACAAAGATTTTATGCAGTTGATTAATGACTATGTGTTTTTGTATTCCCCTGGAGGAGCAAGAAGTCAAACCAAGATTTATGATGAACAAGGAGTCATTGACCGTTGGGGAGTGCCACCAGAAAGTATAATTGATTTATTGGGATTGATGGGTGATTCATCCGATAATGTTCCCGGAGTTCGTGGGGTGGGAGAAAAATCTGCTCAAAAATTAATTCAGGAATATGGTACTTTGGAAAATGCATTAGATCAAGCAGAAAAGGTGACCAATAAACGAGTACGAAATGGTTTATTGAACCATAAAAGCGATGCCATTTTAAGTAAAGAATTGGTGGCAATTCATACGGAAGTACCCCTTGATTTTTCCGTTGGTAATTTAAAAATGAAACCATTTGATACTGCAGAATTATACTCACTTTTCAAGGAATTTGAATTCTATGGATTAATGAATGAATTTTCTGAATTACAACTTGAAATAGAAACCGAAAAAAAGATTTCTGAGAAATCGTATAAAACCGTAACCAATTTGAATGAGTTAAATCAATTTTTATCGAAGGTTAAGGAAGGACAATGGCTTTCATTAGACTTAGAAACAACTTCTGTAAACACGATGGAAGCAGATATTGTCGGATTGAGCTTTTCAATTGAAAAGGATTCGGGAATTTATATCCCCATTCTTCATAAAAATAAATCCATGGAGTATTTTGGTGAAGACGAATTGAAATCAGTATTGGATGTGTTAAAACCAGTTCTTGAAAATTCAAATATTCCTAAAACCGGACAAAACATTAAGTATGATTTGATCATATTAAAACGATTTGGGATTCAAGTGAACGGAATCGAATTTGATACAATGATCGCCGCTCATTTACTCAACCCAGAATTCCGCTCGTATAAAATGGAAAAATTGAGCGAAGAATATTTGAATTACACCATGGTTCCTATTGAGAAACTTATTGGAACCGGAAAAAATCAAATTTCCATGGATGAAGTGGATTTAGATGACATTTCGTTTTATGCGTCTGAGGATGCAGATATTGCATTGCAACTCACGTATATTTTGAAAGAAAAATTAAAAGAAAAGAACCTATTATCGTATTTTATGAAAGTTGAATTACCTTTAATTTCGGTTTTGGTGGACATGGAAATACAGGGGACCTTTGTACAAAAAACATTTTTAAATGAGTTATCATCGAGTTATCAACAAAAAATTGAATCACTGATAACAGAAATATATTCCCTGTCAGGAACAGAATTCAATGTGAATTCCACTCAGCAACTTGCACAGATTCTTTTTGATATATTACATCTAACTCAAATCCGAAAAAGATCAACCGCCGAAGACGTTTTAAACAGACTCAAACATGATCATCCTCTCCCGGAAAAAATGTTAGAGTATCGGAAATTAAATAAACTGAAAAATACCTATTTAGATCCGCTTGCTGAATGGATCCACTTGGACACAGGACGAATTCACTCATCTTTCAATCAAACTATTGCCGCTACTGGGCGGTTGTCGAGTACTCGTCCAAATTTTCAGAATATTCCAATTCGTAGAACTCAGGGTCGGGAAATCCGTAGGGCATTTACCGCCCAAAAGGACGGATGGGAAATTTTATCAGCAGATTATTCACAAATTGAATTAAGAATCATGGCACATTTAAGTCAGGATCCCGGATTAATGGAAGCATTTACATTGGAAGAGGACATTCATGCAAAAACTGCTGCGGCTGTGTACGGTATGTCGGTTGAAGATGTGCTTCCTGAGTTAAGACGGACAGCAAAAATAATTAATTTCGGGATCATGTATGGGGCAGGTCCATATAGAATCAGCCAAGAATTAGGTATCCCACGCAATGAAGCTGAAACAATAATCAATGCGTATTTTACACAATATTCAGGAATAAAAAACTATATTGATGAAACAATCAAGTTTGCAATAGAACATAAATTTGTGTCCACTATGATGGGGAGGAAACGACCCGTTTGGGAAATTGATTCTGATAACAGAATCCGCCGTGAAGCTGCAAGACGAATGGCAATTAATATGCCCATACAGGGAACAGCGGCAGAGATGATCAAATTAGCTATGATTGAAATTCAAGATACGTTGATATCTCAAAAACTGAAGTCAAAAATGATTTTACAAATTCACGATGAATTGGTATTCGAATTTCCAAGCGATGAATTGGAAACATTGAAAATGATGATTATTGATAAAATGGAAAATGCACTTCCGTTATCTGTTCCGTTGGTTGTGGATTGCGGTTGGGGAAAATCGTGGTATGAAGCTCATTAATAGTTCGAATGTTTAACAAGAGTAGTTAAATGGAAGCCAGTGTCGCCCTTAAAAAAGTAGGAAAATTATCAGGTGAAAAAACAATTTTAGCTGATCTTACCTTTGGAATTGAAAAAGGAACTATTACTGCTATTATCGGGGCAAACGATGCAGGAAAGTCCACGTTAATGAACGTAATGGCAGGGATTGAATCTCCAAATTATGGTGCCGTTTATATTGATGGATTGGATTTGAAAAAACGGAGAATGGAAATCAGAAAAGAAATAGGGTATATTCCTTTGGAAGGTGATTTGGAATCCGATATGACCATCGAGGAGAATATTCAATTTATCGCATCTTTATACTCCATAGATAAAACAACCATTCAATCCCGACTCCATCGGTTTTGTACAGAATTAAGTCTTGGGGAGATCCTTGATCAATATCCGGGACACATCTCAACCGGAATTCAGAAAAAAGCTATGTTATTACGGGTATTGGTTTTGGATTCAGCTATTATTTATTTAGACGAGCCAACAGCGTTTATGGATCCGGATTCAGCCAAACAGGTTTGGGGAATTTTAAATCGACTTCAACCTGAAAAAACCATTGTTTATACCAGTCAAAATTTAAAAGAAGTTGAAAAAAATCATGACAGAATATTAGTTTTAAAAGAAGGAAAAATTGTTTTGGACGGAAACTTAGATTCCTTACTTGAATCGACCATTGAATATCACCAATTTCGATTAGAACTATGGGAAATTACCGATGAAATTTTTAAACAGATTGAACTAATATCCACCGTAGTTACTCCAAAATTAAATGGAAATACAATTATATTTTATGGAAAATCTAAATCCGTATTTTTTCAAGTTTTAGATCTGGTAGGAATCCAAAACATAAAAGATCTCGAATTAAAAAAATTAGGTTTGGATGAATTGTTAGATTCAGAATTGGATCAGAAAGGGTTTGAATGATTGGTACATTTTTAAAAAGAAGATTATGGATTATCCAATCCCGGTCCTTTGTGCTGATGGCACTTGTATTTGGATTACCAGCGTTCATATTTTTATTTTTTCATACCCAACTGTATCTGAATCCAAACCCTCAATATTTCTCCCCAGAATGGTTGGTGTACCTTTGGTTTTTAATGGGAACGATTACACTCTATATTAACGTTAATAGCGATGTTTATGAATTTTGTTTTTATAATCAGAAAGTCTTTCAATTGATTTTATCACCGGTATCTCCTCGAAAAATCAATTTCTATTTAATAACCTCTATTGCATTGGAGACTTTTATAATTTCGTGTTTAAGCGGGTCAATATTATGGGTTATATCGGGAATTGATTTTCCTGCGAAATCCCTCGTTATAATTATTCCCGTATTCTTGATTTTCTTAATTATGTTGGGAAATATCATTTCACTATTTTCGTTGATTACCAGTGATTTTTTCCTTTATCATTTTATATCCCTTAGTTTTTTATTGGTATGCATAGTTTCCCCCGGAATCAACGTATTGAATAGTCAATCCTTTGGATTGGTACATATTTGGAATTACCTACCGACAACCATGTTAATAAATTTTATTTCTATTTTTCTCATAACTGGAATAAAGAAATGGTTGTTGTTTTTATGTCCATCCCTAGTGGGTTTGGTGATTATCATATTAAATGGAGAGTTATTTTTTAGGAATTACCAGAAATGATTGCCTATCTATCTGGAGCGATGGAATATGCACCGGAAGAAGGAAAATTGTGGAGGGATGAAATGACGGTATGGTTAAAGAATTATGTAAATCATGCGGTTGTAAATCCAGTAATTTTATCTCAAGAAACTGCTAAAAAGGAAAATGCGATTCATTTTCAACAATGGAAACATACTCAACCAGAAAAATATAAATCCTACTTTAGAAAAATCATAGATTCTGATATTCACGCAGTGATTTCAGACGTTGATTATTTGATTTGTTTATGGGACGAATTTGTTTTGACCGGTGGTGGAACCCATGGCGAAATTACATTCGCCTACTGGTATAAGAAACCGGTGTACCTGATAAACAAATTGGAAGGAGTTGAATTGAGTAGTTGGATTGAAGCGTGTTCCCATACTGTTTTTAAAAATTTTGGTTCTTTAAAACAATTTTTACTAATCGAATATTCTTAAATAATTTGAATGAGTAACTTTCTCGATTCCGGACCTAAAGCTTACATTCATGTAGATCGATTACAAACTAATTTTTTAGAAATTCAAAAACAGACTAAAATGTGCACCATCATGGCAATCGTGAAAACAAACGCTTATGGACACGGTGCGGAATTAGTGGCTCAATCCTTATCAAAGGTAGGGTGCGAATGGTTTGGGGTTTTTACTCATCAGGAAGGAATAGATCTGAGAAGGGGCGGTATAAATAAAAATATTTTTATTTTATGCAAAATAAGTGAAGCTGCGATTCACGCTGCGGTTCATCATGATTTTACCTTAAATTTATCCGGATGGGAAGATTTTACTCACTTAGAATCATACTATCAAAACTACAAGAAATTGCCAAAAGTCCATTTAAAAATTGACACAGGGATGACTCGTTTAGGATTTAAATTGGATGAGTCAGAAGCTGTATTGGATAAAATCAAGTCGTTTGAACCTTTAATTTGTAACGGTATTTACACCCATTTTTCAACTGCAGATGAAGGGAATTTAGATTACACATATAGTCAAATAAAACGGTTCCAATTTGTGATCAATCAAGCAGAAAATTCCGGACATTCTTTTCAATACAAACATTGTGCGAATAGTGGGGGTGTTTTAAACATTCCGGACTTGGATTTTAATATGGTGAGAGTTGGGTTATTAATGTACGGTGCCTATCCCTCCGATCAGGTTTCAAAATCCATTTCAGTAAAACCAGTTATGAATTTTAAAGGAACTGTTGTAGAATTAAGAAAAATTAAATCTGGAATTCCCGTGAGTTATGGAGGGATTTGGACATCAACTTCCGATACACAAATTGGAGTAGTTCAAGCAGGGTTTGCAGATGGAGTTCCCAGACCGTGGAACGAAAATGGAATGGTGGGATTGAGAGGAAAACAATTTCCGATTGCAGGTAGAATTTGTATGGATCAATTGATGGTAGACTTTGGGAATGAGCCGATTGAAATTGGTGACGAAGTATTATTCTGGGGAAAAGAGGATGAACATGAAATTACTGTAGAAGACATCAGCGAAAAAATAGGATTGACACCGTACGTTCTTTTTACCAATTTAAGTCATAGAGTTAAACGAATTCCTATTTTTACTAAATGAATGAAATACACCCATGAAGATTGTAAATTTGTTCGCTGAAATGAAAACAAAATGATAATCCTTAAAGCAAAATCATGAATTCCAATCTCACTACCGAATCAAAAATGAAATTTCCTCCACGGTGGAAATCAGGTGAAAAAATTCGGCATTTTACCATTATAAAATTTATTGCAAGTGAACCCCTGGGTGATAATTATCTTGCTAAAGATTCACAACTGGATCGAACCGTAGCTATAAAACGATTTGCGTATAATGTAGATATGGAATATTCTGCAGAAATGGTTTCTAATCTGAAGAAAAAATTTTTAGAGGATGTAACATTGTTTTCAAAATGGGATCATCCCAATTTGGTTTCTATTCATTTTTTTGATACCGATGATATGGGCATTCCATTTTATGCTATGGAGTACGTTCCCAAAACATTGGGTGAGTGGATTGGGTTAATCGATGAAAATACCGAGGAATCACTGGAAGCACAATCTGAAGTTTTATCCTTGGAAAAATCAGTTGATATTATTTTGGGAATTTGTAAAGGACTTGAAATCATGCATAATGAAGGATTATGTCATTATAGAATTTCACCCAATAATATACTCATTACACCAGAAGGAATTCCTAAATTAGTCAGTTTTGGTATTGAAACGGGGATGCGAATCGAACTTGCATCTAAAATTCAGCAAAAATTTATTGGAATTTATTCTGCACCGGAACAGGTGAGAGGAGATCCTGAATCCATCGGAAGACAAAGCGATATATATACAATTGGGTTGATTTTTTTTCAATTAATGTCAGGAAAATTACCAACCGGTATTTTTGATAAGGAAACATGTCTTTCTTATGGTATCCAAAATGAAGTACACGAGTTATTACTTCAGATATTAAGTGAAAATCCCAATGATCGTCCGGAAAAGGTAGGTGAATTAATTGAACAACTTCGTGTACTTAAATCTCCCAAAAAAATGGGATCCACCATCCAGAGAAAATTTATTATTCCAATGGTAATTGTCCTCATATTTTCAGGTATTTTTTATGGAATTTATTTAAATTTCAGTATATCTGAAAAAGAGGTTCAAACTCATTCTAATTTTACACCTATGATACCCTCTTCTATTTATGAAAATTTAGATCCATTAGGACAATACATTTTCTGGACGAATTTGGTCAATAATTCTACCAATCAAATTCAGATTGAATTATTAACAAAATTTAAAGGGATTTCCAATGACTGGAATAAGGTTTCGTTTCTTTTAGAGGGAAAGTCTGATACAACTGTAGGTTTAAATCCATTCATGAATATACTTGAGGAACGTTCCCATTTGCGGACCAATCGGAATTATTATATTGATTGGAAGGTGATACAAAAACGAAGTAGAATTACGGATGGAGAAAACCATACTCTAATGATTTCTGAAGGATCACATCGAATAGTGATGTTGGGACTTGGATCGATAGATTGGGAAATACTGAAACATGTTTACTCTACGACTAAAGATGATTTTAGTCCTTACAGCCTTATCGCGAGTTGGATTATACCAAAGGATACACGAGATATAATTTCAAAGACCAACCACACCTATAACTCTACCGTAGTTGGGTATCAAAAATCATTATTTGAATCGTACACCGGAATCAATGGCATGGACTTTAGGGATATTATACGATTTCAAATTGAAAGATTATTTAATACAGTTAAATCTGAATTTAATATTGTTTATGATGGGGGAGGGATTGGCCAAACCATTAATTTCCCTCGTGAAACATTGGAATACAAAAGTGCAAATTGCATCGAATTATCTGTATTATTTTCCAGTATTCTACTCGAATCGGGCATTGAACCTGTTATTGTTATCATACCAGACCATGCGTTTATAGGATGGCAAATTTGGGATGATGTGCATCAATACGAATTTTTGGAAACCACCGCCATTGGAGACAAAGATAAATCTTTTAAAGATGCATTATCTGAAGGAAACAAAACTGCCAATGAATTTGGACTGAAAGATATGTTAACAGGTCAATTTAATCCTCGTTCTTATAACCAAAGAGGCATTTTTCAAAAATCTCCACGTGTGGAGGTTCTCCATATTTCCTCATTGAGAAATTTTAAAGATGCAAAAGGCAGACAGGTGTACACTTCAGTTCCGGTTGGATTTGAGGTAAATTGATAATGTCTTTCCGTAATTTGAGTAAATATTCAAAATTGGTTCGGGAAAATTATGAACGATGCAGGGAGCAATTTGATTCATTTGAGATTTCCTATAATAATTTCACAAGAAAATTAAGGAAATCCTTGGTAGATACATTTGGTAAACAAGTACTGGATTTAGATGAAGAATCATTTTTGGATTATTTGAATAAAATTCATACGAAAGATTTATACTTAACCATGGGTATGAGTACAGGTAACGAACATGCTTGGGAAAAATTTGAATATCGATTTGCACCAAAAATCCATGATTTTGCTCTTTATTATGCTGATGACGAAGATATTGCTGAAGATGTATTCGCATTTACAAAGAGCAGCCTTTTTGTAAAGATAAAACGAACTGGAAAACCCAAAATTGATTCCTTTAATGGACGAGGTTCATTGGAATCGTGGTTGAAGGTAATTGTGTACAGAGAAGTCATCATTCATCAGAAGAAAAGAGTGAAATCCATTTCGCTTGATCATGTCGTTTTGGGCGTAGAGGAAGATCATGATTATGAAGGTGAAATGAATACGGTAACTAACATTATTTCAACCGGTGTGGAAACATTAAAGGAAAAAGAGAAAAAATTATTACGAGATTACTTCATTTTAAAACAACCTGAACAAACCATTGCGGATAAATATCATGTTCATGTGTCCACGATCAGTAGGAGGCTACACAAAATATGCAATAAATTGTCGTTAGAATTTTTTACTTTAGCGAGAGATAAATATGAATTAGACGAACATCAAGCCAAAGAAATGTTTCATAAATTTGGAAATTCTTGGCACAGCAATGTGGCTGAGATTCTTGCTTAAAAAAAATAAAATAATTATGCAAAAAATATGTGAAATCATATCTTTATAACCGAACGAAAGATTTTATACCATGTTAGATAAAAAAATATTAGAAAAATTTATACACTTCTCCGTTGCAAAAGACGTTGAAAGTGAAATGGATTTGAATGAAGCTGCGGAATTTTTAGATCATTTAGATGACGAAATAAAATCAAAAATATTTGTCAAAGATCAACAAGAAAAAGAAAACCAATCTATGGGAGGAATTGACTGGATTCTCAGCAAGACAAAACCCATATATCGATATGGGTTTGCATCCGCTTTTGCATTAGTACTTGTTGTCCTAATGTTCAAGCAAAAACCAAATCCGTCCTTTACACTTTCCCCAGGATTCAATTCGAATCAATTGAGCCAACAGGCGATCACCTTGTTAAAAGAAACCCATGGACAATCCAATGAAAATCTCCCCTATCAAAATTTAGTTGACCGTGTTCTAAATCGATTGGTACACGCTGCAAATATGGCAAACGAGTCCGTTTCAGCAGAGGTTATTTCTACGGGAGAACCGGGTGCATGGGTATTACCAGATCATCAAATTGTTGTGAGTAGTGAAATCGTGTCATTATGTGCTTCTGAAGATGAATTGGCTGTAATTCTTGCCCATGAATTGGCTCATGTAAAAAAAGGACATGTAACTAATCCGTTTATCAATAAAAATTTAAATATTCAATACAGGGGATATTTAGACCAACTGGAGATGCCGGTGTCAGACCATTTGATTCAAGACTACACCCAGTGGTTCCACCATAATGTTAATACTACTGATCATGAATTGTTAGCGGATAGAGAAGGCATTACTTTGACTGTGTTGGCAGGATATGATCCCAATGCAGTCTATTCAATTTTTGAGAAAGTATTGCTATCTCAATCGTCAAATAATTATCCATCTAAAGAAACTAGAATGGATTTAATGAAGACTCGGTTTGGAGAGGTCATTGATGATTCGGAACTTTTCTACGGCGGATTAGCATATTATATCAAAGGAGATTTGAATCAAGCTGAAAATCTATTTAAAGCATACGAGCATAAGTTTCCGGGTAGGGAAGTGTATAACAATCTAGGTGTGATTCAATATCACAGAGCATTGTATCGAATGCCACATTCTGAAATAGATGGAATTAGAGCAATCGGAATGGATTTCCATACTCTTGCAGATAAAATGACATTAAGAGGAAATTCTACAAATTATTCCATAAATTTAAATAGAGCTAAAACTTATTTTGAAAAAGCAGTATCTCTGGACCAAGAGTACGCTTTGGGTCATTTTAATTTGGCAAATATTAATTTGGATTTGGATGATATAGTAGCAGCCGAATTACATTTGTCATTAGCAAAATCATTTGGATTCAACTCGGATAAATGTAAACATGTTCAGAGTTCGCTTCTCATAGCCCAAAATAGGAATGATGAAGCAAATTTAATGTTGAGATCGTTACCTGAATCTCCTGAAGTTTGGTTTAATCAAGGTGTGATTGCTAAGAGCATGGGGGAGTCCGCTGGTAATTATTTTGAAAAGTTTATTCAGAGTGAGGTGAATTCTCATCCTGTTTTTCAAGAGTATGCAGAATCCTTTGTTAACCATCGAGTTTTGATTGAGGATAAACTACCAGAGTGCGAACTCTTTGAGAATGTGAGTATCGGTAATTCCAAAAATAAAGCCAAGCTTGAATTTGGATTTCCCCAAAATAGAAGGACATTGATTCCCGGTCTTACATTGTGGAATTACTCCGAAAAATCTCTAAAAATATATTTTGAAGAAGATCAGGTTGCCATGTTAATACATACAAATCCACTCGATTGTGAACGTGAGATATTAACAGAATTATTACATGATCGTTCATTACAATTAAATCCCAAATTACGAAATTATCGCTCGTTTGATTCTGGTTTTATAGCCGGAGATGATTTGGGTTTGTCACTTTATGGGAAGTATAAATAATAAATCCCCGTTTAATTTAGATACCATGAATTTTCAAAAAGAAATAATTGATAGTAAATTACAAAAAAGCCGTTTATATTCATGTCCCTGTTTACTAATAAATCATTTAGTTTATAGGGAATTATTTTGGATTGAACCCAGTTTGTAAATAATTTTATTCATTCGTTTGTGATCTAAATCAAAAAAAAATAAAAAAAAGTGCAAAAAAAACAGTTTAAACACATCTTTATAACCGAAACAGAAAAAAATGAAAATTTCAAATAACATAAATAAAACAAAAACCAAAAGGAGTTTAAAAATGAACAAAATTAACTCAATTCTCACCTCATTACTAATGTTTGCTGTTGTAAACACAAGTGATGCTCAACTTAGTTCCTCAAGTGGATCATCCAAAAAAGGTTCGGAATTATCCGACGTAATCAGCTGCTTAAAAAAGGTTCGCCTTTCCAGTTCTGATTATTACTTGGTTAAAAAAGCAGGTAGCAATGGTAAATTATCTTCGAAGGAAGAAAGTCAGTTGGCATATTTAGCAGAAAAGTACTGCAGTACAGACGAAAAATCTGGAAAATCTTCAGGTAAAAGTCTTACTTCCAGTAAAGCATCTGCGTCCAGCAGTTCTGCTTCTTCAGTAAACAGCAGATCCAGTCGCTCATCTGATTCAGGTAAGAAGTCAATGGGAAAATCCA
>CAZBZK010000037.1:0-1616 GCA_964496365.1 uncultured bacterium | reverse complement strand
AGTCAATGGGAAAATCCAAGAAAGCTTCTGCAGCCAGCAGTTCTGCTTCTTCAGTGAACAGCAGATCCAGTCGCTCATCTGATTCAGGTAAGAAGTCAATGGGAAAATCCAAGAAAGCTTCTGCAGCCAGCAGTTCTGCTTCTTCAGTGAACAGCAGTAGCTCGAAAGATGAATCGGATAAGAAAACTAATAAAAAATCAAAAGATTAAATTAGTTAAACTATTCAATTTAAAAAGGGACTGGAAACAGTCCCTTTTTTTATAAATATTCATCGTTGAAGTGAGGGAATTTTCATTATTTTCTAATTTCAGATGAAATGTTTGTATGACTAAATTTGGTGAGTGAAATAATATAAATTATGAAATATAAAGCTCGATATTCTCAATTGGTTATGCCAGATCATATCAATAATGTTAGTACATTATTTGGGGGACAAATGATTTCATGGATGGATTTAGCAGCAGCAAAAGTCTCTTTTCGTTTTTTAAAAGACACCGAAGCTTGGGGAGCAGTTACTCGAGCTATTGACAAAGTCGAATTTCGGGAACCTGTCTATGCTGGGGATTGGGTAACAATGAATGCTGAAATTATTTCTATTGGATCTTCATCTCTGACCATCGAGGTAGAAGCATTAGCAGAAGGGCCGAATACTCCGAATCGTTTGGTGTGTACGTCTATTATTACCATGGTTGCTGTTACGGAGAAAACCAAAGGACAATTTGTAAAATATTATCATCGAAAATCGCTTATTTAATGTATACCTAGGAGTAAACATGACTTTTTATAACCCCTCTCCGGAATTTTCAAATCAGGCTAAGATTTCCTCATTAGCTCAATATAGAGAACTTTATAAAAATTCAATTGAAAATCCTATTGAGTTTTGGCATATTGTCGCTAACCGGATTTCATGGATTAAAAAATGGAATACGGTACGAGAATTTGATTTTGTCGATGGACATATAAAATGGTATGATGGTGGACAATTGAATGCTTGTTACAACTGTCTAGATCGTCATGTAGAATCCGGCCATGGTGATGAACCTGCATTAATTTGGGAAGGAAATAATCCTCAGCATGATATGATATTTTCCTATAGTGAACTCCTTGATCAAGTGAAAAAGTTTTCAAATGTTCTTTTAAAAAATGGAATTCAAAAAGGAGATAGGGTTTGTATTTACATGCAAATGATTCCAGAACTCGCAATTTCAATGCTAGCTTGTGCGAGAATTGGAGCAGTCCATTCAATTGTATTTGGAGCATTTAGTCCTGATTCATTGCGAGATAGAATCAATGATTCTTCCTGTAAACTACTCATTACTCAAGATACTGGAGTTCGAGGAGTTAAACAAAATATTCCCATGAAAACCAATGCAGATAAAGCGGTGTTAGAAACCCCATCGATTGAGAAGGTAATTGTGGTTAAAAGAACAGGCGAATCAGTTCCCATGACACCTAAAATTGATTTATGGTGGTGCGATGAAATGGAGAATGTTTCATCTCAATGTGAACCAGAACCCATGAATGCGGAAGATCCACTTTTTATTTTGTACACATCTGGTTCAACAGGAAAACCAAAAGGTGTATTGCATACAACAGGGGGCTATTTGGTTTATGCT
>CAZBZK010000036.1:11535-15509 GCA_964496365.1 uncultured bacterium | reverse complement strand
TTCTCCTTGGTTTTAATAAAATAGGGGGAATGGTTTTTCCTTCCGGAAACCAGATTTTTTTGACGTGTATTTGGTACGTGTAATCAGAAAATTTCTTAGAAAAAACTGCTCTGAAATTCGGATTAAATTATATTTAAAGCAAGAGATGAATCAAATAAAATTTTTATGTTCATTTTTTATAAAATTCAGTACAACTTTAACTTCTTTTTTTATCAGAATTTAGGTTTCGATTTATAAAATTCTAATTTATTTCAATCTTATTTGTGTAACTTTCCCGTCTAACTTCCAAATCATTACAATCGTTTAGAAATATTTAAAGGGCCCTTAGCTCAGTTGGTTAGAGCAGTAGACTCATAATCTATTGGTCCGGGGTTCGAGTCCCTGAGGGCCCACTATGACTTATAAATAATCCATGACAAAAATTCTTTTAATCAGTGCAACATCAAATAACAATCTGAAATTAGCAAAAGCCATTCATCAATTGATTGAAGTTGAACGAATTAATTCTGAACTGTTAAATCTTGAAAATCATGAATTACCGGTTTACACATCCCTGAAACACAAAAATGGCATTCCTTCTGAGGTTGGACTATTAACCCAAAAATTTATAGATGCAAAAGCATTTATTTTCTGTGCACCGGAATATAATGGAAGTATTCCTCCAGTTTTAACCAATCTAATCGCTTGGATTTCTGTATCAACTGATTCTTGGCGAGAGGTTTTTGATGGAAAAGTAGGATTGTTAGCGACTCACAGTGGAGGGCAGGGCACCAACATACTGAGAGCAATGCGTATTCAATTAGAGCATTTAGGTGTCTTAATTCTACCAAGAACCATAGTGGTTAATAAACATTCAGAGTTTAATGTAGAATCTTCCAGAAGCAAGATTAAGCAGCTGATTAATTATATCTAAGGTTGAGCGAAGCTTGTAAAGCTCAATCTATCACTCATTGGATAAAAAAGTGTGGAGTTGTAAATTGCATTTCACTTATGATTCAATAACCATTCAAAATGTCAAAGCCACTTGAAATAACACTGCCTCATAAATTAGGATTCCTTTTTATCCATTTTTCTTCATCCACTGATGATATGTTGTCTGCAAGGGAGCTCGAAATTATATCAAATAAAGTGGATTATTTTATTTCTCCTGAAGCACACCGTTATCGAAAAACGTACCATATATTGACAGATGTTTTAAATTGGTATATGACATTAAGCTTTGAAGATAGAGAAAGAGAATTCCTAAAATTCACTGCTGAATTGAAGTCAGAATTACAGGAAAATTATAAAACGGACTACTTAAATAGCCTACAAACACTAGCCGAAGCTGACGGGATTAATACGAAAGAGGTCTTTCTTATTGACAAAATAAGGTCTCTCTGGGATATAAAATAACTAACAAAAAATGAGACATTTTACCGGGATAAAATCGGGTTCATTTTTATTTTTATACTTGGTGTTTATCACGCCAATTTTTTCTGTTTCAGGATATTTACGCTATACGGAGGCATCATGGTGTATGGATGATTGTTCCATTTATTTTCTTGAAGATGAATATGGCGAATTCCTCACGTGGATCACTCATTTGGACGACATCAGTATGCTAGACCTCTATACGAATCGGTTTGTGGAAATTGAAGGAGAAGAAATTTGGTGCGTTGAATGTGGAGGGATTGACGTAACCTCGATTGAATTATCTGATGATTGTGAATTCCCAAATACATGTTTTGTAGATCCATGTGGAGTCGAAACCTGTCCAGAGTATCCAGAAGCTGAATGTATTTCCAATTACTGTCAGGGATGTTGGGCGGATTTTTATTTGGATGGAGAATTACTGGATTGTAGTGTCCAAACAGGTTGTATTGATTTGGCTGGAATTGACTTTGGGGATTGTGATATGTATTTAGGGATTGGTTGGATAACCGATCATTGCGAGTCCATTTCAGGGTGCAGCTATATTGGAGAAAATGGTGTTAATTATTCGTCTGCTTTTTTTAATTCTATGGAGGTGTGTAACGAGGAATGTAATAATTTCACTCCAGATTCTGTATTTTTTGCTTTAGAACAAGGGTGGAATCTCGTTGGACTTCCAGTAGGTGTTCCCAATTCATCCTATCAATATCTATTTCCAAATGCAGTGGAAGGAACCTTGTTCTCATTTGATGGAGGTTATATTTCAGAAGAAAATTTAAATCCTGGGAAGGGATACTGGCTTCGGTTTTGGGAAGATGAAACAACAATCGTTATAGGCAATCAGTTTCCACAATTAGATATTCTACTGAATGAGGGATGGAATCTTATATCTGGGATAAATCAAATTACGGATGTTAATGACATTTTTGACCCTATAAATATTTTGGTTCCGGGCACATTTTATGGATTTAATATGGGTTATGAA
This sequence comes from uncultured bacterium, assembly GCA_964496365.1. Taxonomy (GTDB): domain Bacteria; phylum Fidelibacterota; class Marinisomatia; order Marinisomatales; family AB-629-J13; genus AB-629-J13. The sequence continues at coordinate 13,111 of CAZBZK010000036.1, read as the reverse complement.
GAAGCGTTCCAATTGGTCCCTGGGGAAAGCTACTGGGTTCGATCAAACCAATTAGGTGTCATTTATATCAATTTTAATTAAAATCAATTTTGATGTGGTGGAACAAGACAAAGAATAAACGACCTCCAATTTCATACATAAACTGAAATTGGTCCTACGGCTGTTTATGATGATGGAGGGGAAGCCTAATTCAAATCCATCCAGTTTGATTTGATTCTCAGAGATGAACATTCTTCTCCTCGAACCCTATTTCACTGGTTCCCATCGTTCGTGGGCGGAAGGGTATAAAAAACACAGCAACCATGACATAACCATCTTATCTCTTCCCGGTAGATTTTGGAAATGGCGAATGCATGGTGGTGCAGTTTCATTAGCAAATGCGTTTGAAACATTAGAAGATTCGTTCCAACTCATCCTAGCTTCTGATATGTTGGATTTGGCAACTTTTTTATCTTTGACTCGAAAACGGACTTATCACACTCCAACAGCCATTTATTTTCATGAAAACCAAATGTCCTATCCATGGTCTCCTGAAGATAGAGATGTAAAAGTAAAACGGGATAAACATTATGGATTCATAAATTATACTTCTGCTTTAACCGCAGATCACATCTTTTTTAATTCTGAATTTCACCGAACTTCTTTTTTCACTGAATTGCCTAGATTATTGAAACATTTCCCAGATTACAATGAATTGGATTCCATCGAAAAAATTAAATTAAAAAGTTCCGTTTTGTATCTTGGAATGGATTTAAAACGATTTGATGACTATCAAACAGAACCAAAAGGAACGCCCATTATTTTATGGAATCACCGTTGGGAATATGACAAAAATCCAGTTACATTTTTTAATCTCCTCAATAAAATAGCAGAAAACAGAGTTAAGTTTAAGTTAGTTATTTTAGGAGAAAATTTTTCTGAATTTCCGGAAACATTTCAGAAACACATTAAAAAATTGGAAAACAATATTTTACATGCTGGTTTTGTAGAATCGTTCGAAGCATACGCAACTTGGTTATGGAAATCAGATATTTTACCTGTAACAAACATTCAAGATTTTTTTGGAGCGAGTATCATGGAGGCGGTGTATTGTGGATGCCATCCAATATTACCTCATCGTCTCACTTATCCCGAGTTATTCCCCACGGAGACATTTTATAACGATGAGTTTGAATTATATGAAAAAACCATTTTCGCATTAAAAAATATAGATTCTATTAGAAAATCAAATCTTCAAAATACTGCTTTTAATTTTGATTGGAGTCATATGGCTCCGATTTATGATGCTGAGATGGAAGCGATAGTAAACCAGATTAAATGAAAATTGTCTATTCTACATTTTCCATTATGAGCATTATTCTAATGTTTGCTGGATGTGTAAATGATAAATCTGAATCAACAAACATTACCCCGGAAAATTGGAAATTTCGCAAAGTTGGAACTAAAAAATGGCACCCTGCAGAAGTCCCAGGACATATTCATACTGATTTATTGAACAACGGAATGATACCTGACCCATTTATGGGAACCAACGAATTGGATATCCAATGGATTGAAAACGAACATTGGGAGTATC
>CAZBZK010000036.1:0-11435 GCA_964496365.1 uncultured bacterium | reverse complement strand
AGAAAATCTCAATATCATTATGGGTGGGATTGGTCACCTCGGTTGGTAACATCAGGAATTTGGCGGCCTGTAACTTTAATTCCATGGAATGGGGCAAGAATCAGGGATGTGTTTTTTCATTTGGATTCACTTTCAGAACCAGTTGCTGACTACACTGTTGAATTTTCTGTTGAATCCATTGAAGAAATGGACGTGGAATTAACTATTCGCTTGGACCATAAAACCACAAGCCATAAAATTCAATTGAATCGTGGTTTGAATAATTTTAACCTGAAAAAAACAATTGAAAACCCGAATTTATGGTGGCCGAATGGATATGGAAAGCAACATAGGTACGAGGCTGAAATTGTTTTGACAGAATCTCATACCATTCTCCATAAAAAACGGGAGCGAATCGGCGTGAGAAAAATTGACGTAATTCAAAATCCGGATTCCCTTGGATCCAGCTTTTACATTCAGGTAAATGACGTCCCTATATTCATGAAAGGGTCAAATTATATTCCTCCTGACTTTTTCAATGTTCGAGCATCAAAACGATACAAAGAAGTGATTCAAAATGCAGTGGAAGCAAATATGAATATGCTTCGTGTATGGGGTGGTGCCGTATATGAAAACGATGAGTTTTACGAATTATGTGATATGAATGGAATTCTGATTTGGCAGGATTTTATGTTTGCTTGTTGCATGGTTCCCGGTGGAAACCAACACATCCAAAATATCAAACGGGAAGCAGAATCAAATGTAAAACGATTGAGAAATCATCCCTCCGTTGCGTTGTGGTGTGGAAATAACGAAAGTCTCACAGGCTGGAAAGAATGGAATTGGCAAAACACTTATTCTCTTCACGGAAATGATTCCCTCGAAGTTTGGAACACATACGATCATATCTTCCATGAGCTGCTTCCCAATGTGGTAGATTCGCTGGATCCCGGAAAATTTTACTGGTCTTCATCGGCATCATCAGGGTTTGGAACTCTTCAAAACAAGGTTAGTGGTGATCAACACGAATGGGGTGTCTGGTTTGGGCAAATGCCATTCAATAGATACAGAGAAAATACTGGACGGTTTATCAGTGAATACGGACTTCAATCCCTTCCGGAGATGACTACAATTAAAAAAATGGATTCAACCGTTTCTGAATGGACATTGGAAACAACTGCATTAAATTTCCGACAACGGTCTAAAATGCCGTGGATTGAAGAAGACTTTGATGGATTTGATATGATACATTTTTACATAGAAACCTATTATCCATCACCAAATGATTTAGAAGAATTTGTCTATTTGAGCCAATTAACCCAAGCTCTTGGTTTGCAAACTGCTATTCATGCACATCGTAGGAATAAACCCTATACCATGGGCTCGTTGTATTGGCAAATTGATGATGTATGGCCTACTGTTTCTTGGTCCACGGTTGATTATTTTGGTAACTGGAAAGCTGCCCATTATGAAGTGAAAAAAGCTAATGAACCCATTTTAATTTCACCAAATGTTAAAAATTCTCAATTAAACATCACGATTGTAAATGATAGATTGTATGATGTTACGGGGACTTTATTTTTGGATGTTTTAACTTTAAACGGGGTTCGGATTTATTCTACAGAATTCAGCATAAATCTCCCACAAAACAGTTCAACAGAAGCTTTTAATAAATCGATTGAAGAGCTTTTATGCGGACAGGAAAATCATCATGTGTTTCTGTATTCATATTTGAAATCAGATGACTCAAGGGTGTTCGAGAACATATTTTATTTTACAGAACCTAAAAATCTTGGTTTAAGCATACCTAAAATTTCAACCTCAATCACATCAAAAAATCAGGATTGGATAATTTCACTGACTTCTTCAACCTTGACTAAGAATGTATTTTTGTCATTCGAAGGCATACAAGGGAAATGGTCTGATAATTATTTTGATCTTCTACCCCTTACTGAAAAAACGGTAACTTTTGTTCCTGAATTTCAGATTGAAACTACAAAACCAAAACCAAAACTGAAACTAATGTCACTCAACCACATTAATGATTTATAACATCTATACAAAAATAATCTTTCTTTCTTTTATGGTTTTGTATTCATGTTCTTCCAAGACACCGGTTACAAATTATGTTGATCCGTTTATTGGAACGGATGGAACAGGTCATACATTCCCCGGTGCCACAACACCATTCGGGATGGTTCAACTTTCTCCCGACACAAAAGATGATGGATGGGAAAATTGCTCGGGATATCATGCGTCTAATTCTACCATTTTAGGATTCAGTCATACACATTTATCTGGAACGGGTGCTATTGATTATGGAGATATTCTCATGGTTCCAGCCACAGGTAATATTCAACTTGACCCCGGACGTGATGATAACCCCGATTCTGGATATCGGTCCCGATTTCGCCATGAAACAGAACTTGCTGAACCGGGATATTATGCTGTTACTTTGGATGATCATGATATTCGGGCAGAACTGACGGTTACTCCACGAGTAGGATTTCATCGTTACACATTCCCTGTGGGATCATCTCCTCACATCATCATTGACCTTGTTCACGGACTTGGAGATCGTACAACAGAAGCAAACCTGAAGATCGTCAACACAAATAAAGTAACGGGAATGCGTCGCTCAACAGGATGGGCAAAAGATCAATATGTATATTTTAGTGCTGAATTTTCCGAGCCATTTTCGTCTTTTGGAATTGCTGAAAAGGGACATTTTTTAAAGGGTAAAAAAAATGGACATGGTGAACATGTAAAGGGAGTACTGTTTTTCGACACATTATCAAAACCTCTATTGGTGAAAGTGTCACTTTCCGCTGTGAATGAATCTGGTGCTGAAAAAAATATGACATCTGAATTATCGCACTGGAATTTTGATCTCATCCGAAAACAAGCGAAGGCATCTTGGGAAAAAGAATTATCTGTTGTAGAAATTAAATCGTTAAATGAAACTGAAAAAACCATTTATTATACTGCCTTATATCATAGTTTTATTGCACCCAATATTTATTATGATGTGGATGGGCAGTATCGTGGAGCGGACCTTAACATTCATTCTATTGAGGAAGGATCAGGTATGTACACTGTATTTTCTCTGTGGGATACATTTCGAGCAACACACCCTCTATTTACCATTTTAAAACCATCATTGGCGGAAGATTTTGTTAGAACACTTCTCACAAAACAGAAGGAAGGGGAACTACTTCCTGTCTGGGAATTAGCTGCCAATGAAACGGGTACCATGATTGGTTATCACTCTATTCCAGTCATCACAGATGCTTATGTTAAAGGTCTTAGAAATTTTGATGTGAACTATGCTCTGGATGCTATGATTCTAAGTGCAGAACAAAACCATTTGGGTCTCTCCTCTTATAAAAAAGAAGGATATATTGCATTGGAAGAGGAAAATGAATCGGTGTCGAAAACCTTGGAATATGCTTACGATGATTGGTGTATCGCTATCTTGGCAGACAGTTTGGGTAAAAAGAAAATTGCAGATCATTATTACAGAAGAGCACTCAATTATCAAAATGTTTTTGATCCACAATCTGGATTTATGAGAGGGAAAAAATTTGGTGGTTGGGACAAACCATTTGACCCGTTTGAGGTGAATGCTACATTTACAGAAGCAAATTCATGGCAATATTCATTTTTTGCTCCTCAGGATACAGAAGGATTAATGAATCTTATGGGTGGAACAGAATCTTTTACTGATAAACTGGACTCCCTTTTTTCTGTATCTCAGACACTCACTGGTCGTCATCAACCGGATATTACAGGACTTATTGGCCAGTATGCTCACGGAAATGAACCCAGTCATCATTTTGCTTATCTCTATTCCTTTGCAGGCAAACCTTGGAAAACACAAGAAAGAGTCAGAGAAATTATGGATGAACTTTACACATCCAATCGTGATGGATTATGTGGAAATGAAGATTGCGGACAAATGTCATCTTGGTATAATTTTAGTGCTTTGGGATTTTACCCCGTTACACCGGGAAAAGATTATTATGTTTTTGGAACCCCACTTTTTGCATCAGTTACCATCAATTTGGAACATGGAAATACATTGTTGATCCAAGCTCCAAATGTATCTAAAAAAAATAAATATATTCAGTCAATTTCATTGAATGGAGAGCCTTATACACAATTGTATATAACCCACCATGATATCATGAAAGGAGGGGAATTGATTTTTTATATGGGAGACTCCCCTAACAAACGTTTTGGGAAAAACCCCAGAGAAATCCCAGAGTCAAGATTGCCAATGAATGCTGTTATTAATCCTGTTATTCATGCTCCGGAAAAAGCCTTTCTAAATTCCATGGAAATTTCTATTGAATCTATCACGCCTAATGCTTCCATTCATTACACACTTGATGGTTCACGTCCAACCCATGCATCAAACAAATACAACGCTCCCCTTAATTTACACCAATCAACAGTGGTCAAGGCAATTGCAATTCGAGATGGATTATTACCCAGCTATGTTGAGGAAGTCTCTTATTACAAACTTCCCTACGAAATCAATATCACTTATCATGAACCATACAGCAATCAATATACTGCTGGTGGAGATAAGGGATTATTTGATACCATTCGTGGGATTTCAACCGCATGGGGTGCATGGCAAGGATGGCATGGAAATGATTTTTACGCAACCATCAATTTGGGAGAATTGAGACAGGTTCACTCCATTACCGCTACATTTTTACAGAATGCTGTCAGTTGGATTTGGCTTCCTCAAGTTGTGTCATTTTTCACCTCCACAGATGGAAAATCCTTTAAGAAAGTTGAACAATTCATTCATGATATTCCACTGACGGAATACACTCCTACCATTCTTGATTTTAAAACTGAAATTGACCAACACATTCAATTTTTCAGAATCCAAGCAAATAATATTGGGATGTGTCCGGACTGGCATCCGGGAGCAGGAGGTCCTACGTGGATTTTTATAGACGAGATTGTAATTGAATAATTTTTTTCCTAAACTTCCAACTCGATTGATATAATAAATGAGATTTATAAACCGTAATTGGACCCCCGAAACAGCTGATGAATGGAAGAAGGAGGATTATATATCGATTCTCCTTTCGTCGTTTTCCTATATTTTTCTCATGATTGGAACAGCATTGGCATTTTTATTTATACCAGTTGGATTTATTTTATTGGGAATAGGAATCGTTTTATCTTTGCTCATGTTTTGGGTGATTGATCCCAAATTAAAAGTCATATCCACAAAATACGAAAAAAAACAAAAAGACTACCTTTTAAAATTGGATGAAATTCAAAAATGGGATGCGGAAAAATGAGTAAGGGGCTTGCTGTCGTTATTGGAATGACCATCGCTTACGCTGCATCTTTTGCAGGGATGATCTTTGCTTACATTTACTACAAGAGGAAGCAAAAGGATCGGACCGATGATTGATTTAGTTCTTCTGCAAACCACCCAGAGAATCGGTCACCCTATTTTGGGGATAATCATCCCGGGACTTATCCTTGCTTTGTCGTTTGTATTGACCTTAATGCTAATCCGCTACTTCAATAAAAAACAAATAAAATGATTCAATTTGAATTCCTTGATTGGCTTTGGATAACCCTTTTTATTTTACTGATGGTGTTTTTCGGTGCTTATTTTTACAGATTGGGAAAACGGTCTCAATCGGATTTTTTCCTTGCTGGAAGAGGTCTCCCGTGGTGGCTCCCTGCTTCCTCTGTTTATGCAACCCACACAGCAACAGACACTCCCATTTGGGTAGCAGGAGTTGTGTATAAATATGGGTTCACGGGATTATGGTATGCATTTTTTTCAGCATGGTGCGCTGTGAGTGCTTTTATTTCTACCCGAATTTTCCGAAGGTCATTAGCATTTAGCCAAGCTGAATGGCAAAGCCTTCGTTTTGGAGGATTAGGATCTGAGATGCTTAGAGGATGGCTTGCAGGGTGGCAAACATTTATGAATATGTTTATTTTAGGTTGGGTTGGTATTGCTATGGGAAAAATATGCAATATGATCTTTGGTTGGGACTTATGGATGGGATTAGTTGTGTTTACAACCATTGGAGCAGTTTATGTATTGCTTTCAGGATATTGGGGTGTTGTCATGGCAGATTTTCAACAAGGAGTTATTGCATTTCTCATCATTATTATTGTGTCGGTTTGGGGAGTAATTGCAGCTGGAGGTCCGGGTCAAATTATTTCCAGATTATATGACTATAACAGCACCTGTGAATGGAAACCACCGGACATTAATACATCCGCTCTTGTTCGTCTTTCTCAACCAAAAACAGGGAAAGTTTTAGCAGTTAGTCATCCGTTTCATATTTCAAACTCTGTTACTAAAAAAGATGTAAAAAAAACGGAAGAAAAAGTCAGAACTTACATAAAGACAAAAACTAGTGGTGATAAACTGGAAATCTTTTTCCCTGGTTCGGGAGACATTTTAAACGGTGGACATGGATATCAAATTGTTTGGACAAAGGGGCACACGGGAAAACATGTGAATATAGATTATTCCATTGATGATGGACAGTCATGGGAATCCGTATCTGTAAACCATTTTGACGGACAATCATGGAGATTGAATATGTTCAGTTTTACCGGGATGTTTGAAGGGCAATTTCCTGTGGCGTGGTTTGTGACGATGATGATTATAGCTCTCATTGGTGGGTTTGGAATGGGTACGTCCATTGACTGGTATCCGGAAGCACAGCGGATCCAGTCTGCAAAATCTGTGAGAGATGCATCGTATAGTATTTGGGCAGGTTCTGCATTGGTTTTGGTGAGAAATTCAATTTGGGCAGCAGCAATTCTTGGATTTTTTGTCATTTTTCCGGAAATAGGTCATAGCGGTGATTATGAAATGGCTTGGTATCGTGTTGGCTTTGAATATCTTCCTGTTGGATTGGTTGGTTTCCTTTTCGCAGGAATTTTGGCCATCCACCTTTCCACCGTTTCTACACATCTGAATTTAGGTGCCATGTACGCCACACGGGATTTTTACCATCATTATATAAATCCAAATGCCAGTGAAGAAACATTAGTGTTCGTAGGTAGAGTTGCAACTTTTGTTCTTTTGCTGGGTTCATTTTTATTTGGAATGATTATTGGTGAAGAAATTACTTCCTGGTTAATATTTGCATTATGGATTATGGCTGCAGGAGTATGGCTTCCCAATATTTTACAGGTTATTTGGTGGAGATTCAATTCCTGGGGATATCTTTCCGCATGGATTGCTAATCTGGGTTTAAGTTGGCTCATTGTGTGGGTCCTTCCCAGTTTTGGACTTTTTCCGGAACTTCCCGATTATCTTCAGTTCTGGACGTTGATCGTTTTGAATGCACTTATTTATCTTCCGGTTACATTCGCTACCAAACCAGAGAATATGGATCATTTAGTGGCTTACTATGTTATGTCCCGTCCCATTGGATTTTGGGGACCCGTAAAGCTGGAAGCAGAAAAACAGGGATTATTATAATTACTTACTGGAACAGGAATATCTTGGTCTTTTTATTATGGGTGTATTAACAAAGGGTAAAGTCCCAAAACAGCCACAAAACATGACACCTCTCAAGTTGTTTAATAATGAGTTTTTGTCAATTGCTTTAAACAGTTTTACAGAACATTTTGGATTTGACAGAGCCTTTTTTACGGTTACATTTTTAAGAGGCAACGATGATATTAAAAATCAACGAGGTTACATAATTTATGAGTCAATACAAGTGTCAAAAATTCAATCCTTAGTTCTTGTAAATTAGTTTTGGATGGGGTAATTTTGGTAGCGAAAGGGAAAAAATCAATAAATTTTCCTTTCATATTTTGATTTCTTGTTTTACAGGAAAGTTTTGAAAGGAAAAACCACCCTATTTTTTGAAAAATAAGCGATTGTATAATTGATTTTAACGCTTGAATTAGAGTTAATATCACAAAGTAATCATGAAAATATATCAATGAAATACGCCACCACCTCTAATGTTATCAACGGTAAATTTTCTACCCCAAACGGTAAATTTTTGGATATTTTTAGCCCACTGAATGGGCAAATCATCTCTCGGGTTCCTCTTTCATCATCTGAAGTGATAGACGAGGCTGTGGCTGGGGCAACGAAAGCATTCCCCGGTTGGTCGGTGTTGCCTATAAAGGAAAGAGCCCAAATTTTTTATCGCTATCGTAATCTTTTGGAAAAAAATTTTGAAGAACTGGCTGGCTTGATCTCAGATGAAAACGGAAAAACATTAGATGAATCCAGAGCAGAGGTAAGTGTTTCCATTGAGATGGCCGAGTTCGCTACTTCACTTCCTCAACTTTGTGTGGGAGAAATAGAAGAAGTCAGCTCGGGTGTAGAGTGCCGTTCAGTAAGAAATTCAATTGGTGTAGTGGCATGTATAACACCTTTTAATTTCCCCAATATGGTTCCCAACTGGACAATTCCCAATGCGATTACACTGGGAAATACCATGATCCTAAAACCCTCGGAACTGGTGCCCTTAAGCAGTAACAGAATTACAGAATTGTTAGCAGAAGCAGGATTACCGGAAGGGGTATTAAATGTAGTTCATGGTGGTGTAGAAACCGTGGAAGCCATTTGCGATCATCCTAGAATTGACGCTGTTAGCTTCGTGGGATCTACCCGTGTTGCAAAAATTGTTTACCGGAGAGCTACCTCAAATTACAAACGGGTATTATGTCTGGGAGGAGCCAAAAACCATCTAATTGTTCTTCCTGACGCAAATGAAGAAATGACTGCAAACAATGTCGCCGCCTCCATGACGGGCTGTGCAGGACAGAGATGTATGGCAGCATCGGCGATGGTGGCAGTTGGAGAGGTGGATTCCATCATAAGCAAACTCTGTAAAGAAGCAAGAAAAATAATTCCGGGTGAGAATCTCGGTGCTGTCATTTCGAAACAGGCAAAGGAACGCATTGAGAGTTACATAACCGAAGCAGAAACAGAAGGTGCAAGAATTCTTGTTGATGGTCGTAATCCTATTGTTGAGGGAAAAGAAGAGGGTTATTATGTGGGACCAACAGTCATTGATCATGTTATGCCTGATATGAAAATTGCCAAAGAAGAAGTGTTTGGTCCTGTACTTGCAATCTTGAGAGCAGATACCGTGGACGAAGCCCTAAGCATTGAAAACAAATCTCCTTATGGTAACGCTGCATCAGTTTTCACTCAATCAGGAGGTCTCGCAAATTATGTGACTGAACGGGCAAGTGCTGGTATGATCGGTGTTAATATTGGTGTTCCTGTTCCAAGGGAACCGTTTTCTTTTGGTGGTTGGAATGAATCCAAATTTGGTACAGGAGATATTACGGGGAAAAGCTCCATAGAATTTTGGACCAAGCTGAAAAAAACCACAACCAAGTGGAATCCTGAAGCCAAAACAAACTGGATGTCTTGAATAATTTATCCCTTATGTTTTTTCTATTAAATCCGGAAATTAATCTTGGTTAACAAGAACAATAATCTTTTGTACGGTATTGATGATAAACCACCTTTGGTTGAGACTACCGTTCTGGGATTGCAGCATTACCTCACTATGTTTGGTTCCACATTGGCAATACCGCTCCTTTTGGCACCGGCATTAGGAATCACCGACCCCGTAGAAAAAGGCTGGCTCATTGCAACCATGTTTTTTGTCAGCGGTATAACCACATTGTTACAGACTACTTGGGGAAACAGGCTTCCAATCGTCCAGGGAGGAACCTTTTCTTTTCTTGCTCCCACTCTTGCTATCTGTGGAATGGCAGCTTTGAATAATTCAGGCTGGGAAGTGCGGATGCAGCATATTCAGGGAGCTATAATCACCGGATCTCTGGTGGAGATTTTCACTGGTGCTACAGGATTGGTGGGCAGACTTCTTCGTTTTGTTGGTCCTATCACCATTGCTCCAACGATTGCCCTGATTGGATTGGCTCTTTTCAAATTTGGTGCTCCCATGGCAGGAACCCACTGGCCCATTGGAGGATTAACCATTATTCTGATCATTCTTTTCAGTCAATATCTCAAGTCCAAACATCGTTCGTTTGAACTTTATCCTATTCTGCTGGCGATTCTTATAGCTTGGACATCAGCAGCAATTTTAACGGTGACTGGTGTTTTCACTGAGGGACATCCCTCTTTTACCAGTATGGAAAATCTGAGAAATGCACCTTGGTTCCGTGTGCCGTATCCGTTACAGTGGGGGATTCCGCAGTTTGGGATTGCCGCATTTGTGGGGATGCTGGCCGGTTACATCGCTTCCATGGTGGAATCTATAGGAGATTACTATGCTTGTGCCCGCCTCAGCGGTGCTCCGGTCCCCAATGAAAAGGTTATCAACAGAGGGATTACTTTTGAAGGAATCGGATGTTTCATTGCAGGAATATTTGGCACAGGAAACGGTACCACTTCCTACAGCGAAAATATTGGTGCCATCGGACTCACTCGGGTAGGATCCAGAAGAGTGGTTCAAACTGGGGGTATCCTCATGATTTTATTAGGTACGGTTTCAAAGTTTGGTGCTCTTTTTACTACTATACCAAGTCCAATTGTTGGTGGAATGTATTGTGCTATGTTTGGTATGATTGCTGCCGTGGGACTATCTAATCTCCAATTTGTTGACCTCAATTCAACCCGGAACCTTTTTATTCTTGGTTTTGCGTTTTTTATGGGATTGAGTGTGCCGGAATTTTTTGCTTCTAACCCTATAACACTTGAACCTGAATGGCTGGCAAACATAATCAATACCCTGGGAAGTACCGGAATGGCAGTGGGTGCTTTTATTGCCCTTGTATTAGATAACACTATTCCTGGGACTGATGATGAACGAGGACTGATGGTCTGGAGACGTAAGTAATTTAGGATTAATTGAATAGGAGAATTACCACATGTCATTACTCATAAAAAACGGTCGGGTCATAACAGCCGTAGATGATTATAACGGGGATGTATTTATAGAAAACGAGACGATTACTCTGATCGGAAATAGTTTGGATATGGAAGCTGATAGAATCATCGATGCAAAGGATAAATATGTTATTCCCGGAGGTATAGATCCTCACACTCATCTCGATATGCCTTTTGGTGGTACGGTTTCCGCAGATGATTTTGAAACAGGAACCCGGGCAGCAGCACATGGCGGCACTACCACTCTCATCGACTTTGCGATCCAGACAAAAGGACATTCCACCTTGGAAGCACTGGAAACTTGGCACAAAAAGGCAGAAGGGAAGACGGCGATAGACTACGGTTTCCACATGATTATCACAGACCTTGAAGAAAACCGAGTACCGGAAATGAGAATACTTGCGGATGAAGGGATTACTTCCTACAAATTATTTATGGCTTATCCGGGGGTACTTTATGTAGATGATGGGACACTATTTCGTGCCATGCGGAAAGCAGGGGAAGACGGAACGGTGATCTGTATGCATGCGGAAAATGGGATTGTTATTGA
>CAZBZK010000035.1:0-15621 GCA_964496365.1 uncultured bacterium | reverse complement strand
TGTAACAGAAAATCAAGTACAAATCGCTGAGCCGGTTTTTGTTGGTTTGGACGAGAATGAAGAACCCGTGAGTCTTGAGGTGGAATATGGTTTAATCGAGTATCAGGACGGATGGCCATATGAAACAATAACTCAAGTAATATCTTCACCTACACTGGTATCATTTGAGTCTGGTAATAAAGTATTATTCGGGGATTACAATGGATATTTCCGAATCGTAAATCCAGATGGAAGCGATGTTTGCTGGTTCAATACTGGAAATCAGATTTGGGGTTCTCCGGCGGTAAGTGATTTGGATGGGAATGGAGATTTGGAAATTGTTATCACGTCAAAAAGCAAACATCTTTACATCCTCGATGATGATTGCAACCTGGAATTAGATTTTGATGCTGAACAATATTTAATGGGAACACCAGCTATTGGTAATCTGGATGATGATCCTGAGAAGGAAATAGTGTTTGGGGGATACAGTAATCCCGGAACTTTATTTGCTATCAATCATGATGGAACAGCTGTGGAGAATTTCCCAGTTGAATTGGATGAAAAAATTCAGCGGGGAGTAGCATTAGCAGATTTTAACGGAAACGGAAAAGACGATATTGTCTGCGGAACCGATGACGAACGAATTTACCTGATCTATGATGACGGAACCATTGCTGAAGGTTTTCCTTTTGAAACCAATGGTGATTTTAGAACAGCTCCAGTGATTCTTGAATCCAATGGAGCCAAAATTATTCTTGCGGGTTCCCGTGATAATTCATTGTATGCATTGAATTCTGATGGAACTATAAAATTTCAAGTGGAAACAGGAGATGATATTCCATCATCAGTGGGAATTTTGGAAACGGAATCAGGTCCTGCGATATTTTTTGGATCGGAAGACGGGTTTCTTTATGGGATTGACATCAATGGAATTGACCTACCCGGTTGGCCAATTGATTCAGGGATTGATGTTATTGGTGCTCCGGTATTCGCAGATTTAGATAGTGATGGTACACCGGAAATTATTGCCACCAATGCCGGTGTTGATTTTCTTATTTTCCATTTAGACGGTTCCCTTTATGATCCAATGCCCATTGAATTTGAATTACCGTTTGTCAGTTCTCCCAGCGTTTCAGATATAGATTTAGACGGAGATTTGGAATTATTAGCGGGAACTAGTGAAAGTGTTATTGCAGTAGACATAAAAGATCAAGGGACAACAGAAGGTTTCTGGAATATGTACAGAGGAAATTTGGAACGAACCGGTTTTTACCAAACCAGTGGTGGAGGATTGGAAATTTCTAATATTGCTGACTGGAATTTGGTGGGTCTTCCCTTAAATGTGGAGGATGCATCTGTCATGTCTGTGTTTCCTGAATCTATCGAGGGAACACTTTTTTCATTTTCTGAAAGCTACATTCAGGAGAATGCACTACTACCAGGAACTGGATATTGTCTTCGATTTGAATCCGAAGGAACAACTGTACTGACAGGAACTTCTATACATAATTTGACACTTGACCTTTCTGAAGGATGGAATCTTATTTCCGGAATTTCAAGTAGTGTAGCGGTAAATAACATAGACGATCCTGGAGAAATTATCATTCCCGGGACTGTTTATGGTTATAACGGTTCCTATGTTCAAGCTGAAATGATGGGACCTGGAAATGGTTACTGGTTGAGAACAACTGAATCCGGTTCCATCACAATTTCAAATTCAGTAAACAGAAATAAAGAAACTAAAGACCTTTTCGTAAATAATCCTTCTGGAAATATCCTGAAAATCAATAACGGAATAGAGTTGTATTTTGGTGTGGAATTAACTGAAAAAAATAGTTTGAATTATAGTCTCCCACCAAAATTGCCCGGAGGGTTTGATGTAAGATTTACAAATGGTCTGAAAGCAATCGAAAATTCTGGTGTGATGGAAATCAGATCTGGTGTCAATCCACTTGAGTTTTCTTATCATACCAGAGATTTGGAAGAAAATTGGGTTATCTTGAACAAAATGACTGGCGAAGAATTTTCAATCTCAGGAGTAGGTAAAATTACTATTCCTGACCCAATTCAATATTTGGAATTAAGAAAATCATCTTCATCAAACGTTCCCGAATCCTTTGCAATTCATCAGGCGTTTCCAAATCCATTTAATCCCACCACCACTATTCGTTTTGATTTACCAGAAAACAACAATGTTCGAATTTCGATTTATAATTTATTGGGTGAAGAAATAAATACATTAGTGGATGGGGAAGTTTCTCTGGGATTTCATTCCGTCATTTGGGATGGAACCAATAAATTAGGAACCCCTGTGAGTGCTGGTGTTTATTTGTCACGATTCAAAACTGAAAGTTTTGTTCAGACTCGAAAGCTCATTCTGCTTAAATAAAATTCACTATTACTCATTTTTCATTGCTGGTATTTCATCCTTGGATTACCGTCTGTCCACCGTTTATCTTGACGTAGAAATCAACCAGAAATGCTAATTGAATCCCGTCGTTTGAAAGAAAGGTAAATTAAATAATTTTTGATGTAAACTTCAGAAAATAGAGTAGTTTGTCGGCTGTACAGAAATTTATTCCATTATTTTGTGATTTGTATCATAAATTATTTTGTACTTCAATTTGGTTCTAAAATAAAAAAATTATCATAGTCCACTTCTTGACTCAACTTCGAAACAGTCGGTAAATTCACGGTCTCATGGATGTTATTCGTCTCAAAAAAATGTTGTTTTACGGTTATCATGGTGTATCAAAATCGGAAAAAGAATTGGGTGGAAAATTTGAAGTAGATGTAGAACTCCATTGTCCCCTAGCCAAAGCAGGAAAATCTGATTTACTCAAAGATACCATCGATTACGAAACTGTATATAAAATTGTGGATACTTGTTCTCATAGTAAAAAATATTTTTTAATTGAGGCATTAGCGGAAACTATTTGCAGGTCACTAATCGACCATTTTCCGGTTAAAAAAGTGAAGGTATGTGTGAGGAAACCCAATGCTCCTGTGAAAGGTGTTTTGGATTATGTGGAAATAGAATTGAACCGGAAAAATCATGAATACTAACTTGGTTTATGTTTCCATAGGTTCAAATTTAGGCGATCGAGAAGCTAATTTAGCCGGAGCCATTAGTGCAATTGAAACTCATAAAGAGATTACAAACCTTAGGAGTGCTTCTTTTTATGAATCCCATTTTTTGGGTGATGGGGAACAGCCGGACTATTTAAATACTGTTGTTGAATTTTATACATCACTCAAACCATTTGACCTATTCGATCGAATGTGTAAGATTGAGCAGATGATGGGACGTCCAAGCGATCGTAATAAAAATATTCCTCGTATCATTGATTTGGATATCTTATGTCATGGTGATTCAGTATTGGATACTGAAACCCTCACCATTCCCCACCCAAGAATACCTTTTAGAAAATTCGTATTGGTTCCATTTTATGAATTGGCACCTGAGTTTACTCTTCCGGGGTTTAATGTAGGAATAAAACACCTTCTAAAAAACACTACGGATGTATCGGTGATTACCAAACACAACATAAAATCCAGAGCATGAGAAATTTATATTATATAGCAGTGGAGGGACCCATTGGAGTTGGGAAGACTAGTTTGGTAAAATTATTAGGTCAAAAACTGGGTGCAAAAATGGTATTGGAAGAATATCAAAATAATCCATTTTTAGAAGATTTTTATGAAGACCCGGAACGATTTGCCTTTCAAACTCAATTGTTTTTTCTGATGAACAGATACCGACAACAACAGGACCTTCGACAAGTGGATATGTTTCACAATTTATTAATCACAGATTATATGTTTGTAAAAGACCGTTTATTTGCATCCTTAAACTTGAATGATAAAGAATTATCCTTGTATGATACAGTTGCGAATTTATTGGAACGAAACGTCCTTAGACCGGACATGATTATATATTTGCAAGCAGATACAGATACGTTAATGAAAAATATTTCTAAAAGAGGAAGGGAATTTGAATCCAATATGTCTTATGACTACTTGGATGCTCTTAGTCAAGTTTATACAGAGTATTTTTTTAAATACCAAGATACTCCCCTGATCATCATTAATACAAACCATATCGATTTTGTGAATAATGAATCAGATCTAGAAGAAGTCATCAAATACATAAGAGAACCTGTGTCTGGGACAAAATTTTTTAACCCAATTATTGACCGTTAATTTTGATGCGTACAATTCTCTTTATACTAGGAGGTTATATTTTATTTAAATTAATTCGGTCCTTGTGGATTCCGAATTCACAAGAACAAAAAATAGATTCTAAATCCCCGGTTAAAAACTCTGAATATAAAAATTTGAATATCAGCGATGCTGAATTTGAAGATATAAACGAGGAAAACAAACATGAGTAAAATTATCAATTGTCTTAAAGGAAAATGTGTATGCACATCTTGTGGACTATTAATTCTAAGATGTATCCCTGCTTATTATTTAATAGCAAATCATGGATGGGGGAAAATAACTGATCCTTCAAAATGGAATTGGCTTGGCAGTACCTTAACGAAATATTTTTTTGGAATTTTAGATTTTGCCAATCCGTTTTTTGGATTTTTAGCAGCTTTTTCTGAATCTATCTGTGCAGTTTTGGTATTCATTGGATTATTAACCAGACCGGCTGCACTTTTGGTTTCGGGAACCATGTTTGTCGCCGCATTTCATCACATTACTACGACTGGTAGTCCTGAAAGTGCATGGATGTATTTTGCTATTTTTATGACCTTGGTTTGTTTGGGACCGGGAAAATATAGTATTGACAATTACCTTTTTTCAAAAAATGATGGTGAATGAAAGCAATCAGAATTCATAAACATGGAGATTGCTCTGAATTAATATGGGAGTCCATTCCTAAACCTCAAATTTCTAAAACCAGCGATGATATATTGGTTCGAATGGTTGCTTCATCTATTAATCATTTGGATATTTGGGTTAGAAAGGGAATTCCGGGAGTTCCTTTACCCCTCATTTTAGGTAGTGATGGTTCTGGAGTGGTTGAATCCTGTGGGAAAAATTGTTTGGATTTTTCACCCGGTGATCCAGTCATTATTCAACCACTAAAATATTGCGGGATTTGTGATGATTGTTTAAATGACAGAGAAAATTTTTGTTCTCAAATGGGAATTTTAGGTGAAACCACAAACGGAACCCAATGTGAGTTCTTAAAACTAAAACCTTACCAATTGAGAAAAAAACCGGAACATTTATCTTTTTCAGATGCTGCATCATTTTCGCTTTCGGGTCAAACTGCCTACGCAATGCTGGTAAAGCGGGCGAAAATCAGACCGGGAGAAACTGTTTTTGTTTGGGGGGCAGGGTCCGGAGTGGGCAGTATGGCTATTCAAATTGCAAATTATTTTGGTTGTGAAGTTTATGCGGCTGGTGGAAATGATGAAAAAGTAAAATTAGCAAAATCCTTAGGAGCTTGTAACGCATGGAATTATCGTAAAACCGACATTAGTTCTATGATAAAAAAAAGTGTAGGCAAAAAAGGAATTGATGTTGTGTTTGAACATGTGGGATTGAAAACGTGGGAATTATCCAATAAAATGCTTAGTACTGGAGGAAGATTAGTAACATGCGGAGCCACAACAGGATATAATGTAACTATTGATTTACGTCATTTGTTCATGAAACAACAGACCATAATTGGCTCTACCATGAGCGATGTAAACACATTTGATGAACTGTTAAAATTAATGAATGAAAATGTCATTTCCCCGGTGGTTGATAAGACGTTTCCAATGAAAGACGTTTCAAAAGCCCATCGCTATATTGAGTCTTCAGGTCCGTTGGGAAAAGTAGTTTTATTAAATGAAAAGTCATAGCAGACCATCTTTCAAATTGATAAATTCCCGTCATAAAATATGCCTTTAAATTATCCTTATCCCTTGAATGACTAAATATATTCTAAGTTGTTGTCTATTTCTTTCTATTATAATTGGTCAAAATAAATTGACCAATGTTGGTTTGACAACTGGTTCCCACGGCTGGGGAATGACAATCCAACAATTATACAAAATCTCAGATAAATCTTATTGGGGTGTGGATGGACGAATTTATATAATTACTGGATTGGGAGATATGCCCACAACAAATAATTTTCAGCTTGGCATTCGTGAACGAAATGGAAAAAGTCTTGTTATGCTTCCCTTTTCTGTAGGGGTACAATATTTCCCTCTTCAAGGTAAAATCGCAAATAATATATTCCCGTTTGTTCAGGGGAAAACTGGACCTCTTTTTGTCTTTGACGGAGACGAAAACATAGATGGTTTTTTTGATCGTTGGAAAAACCCGGAGATTCAGATTAATTATGGGCTTCAGGTAGCCCTCGGAATAAAATTTTTGGTCCCCCCAAATTCGTTCATGTCAATTATGTTTGGATATGATTTATTCCCCCTTTCTAAAGAAGCAGACGGTCGTACCAATTATGACGGAGGTGTACTTCAACTAGATTTTTCCATAAAAATTGATGACTGATAAAATTTTCTTACAAATTGAATCAAATCAAATAGTAAATGGACATTTTACACTTTCACAGGAAGAAACCCATCATGCAAAACGTGTTCTTCGTTTAAACAAGGGTAAAAGAGTTTGGTTAACGGATGGACAGGGACGTGCGTATGAAGCTGAAATTCAATCCGTCAATGGTGCTATTGCGGGAAAAATAAACACTACACATCCAAAATTTGGTGAAAATTTGTGGGAAATGCATTTCGCAATGGGAATTATAAAAAAAAGAAGAATGGAGTTAGTTGTTGAGAAAATCACTGAATTAGGTGTCAGCTCAATTTCATTAATCAGAATGGAAAAAAGCGGTCAATACAAGACTCAAAGACATCGGTTAAAAAAAGTCATTTTAAATGCAGCAAAACAGTCATGTAGAAGTGTTTTTCCAGCTGTTTTTGAATTTACAAATTTAAATCAATTTTTAATTCAAAATAAACATCACTTAGTTGCAGCTCATGTGAAAGGTGTTCACTCAATCAGTCATTATTTGGCAGAGACACGCCATCCTGTAAATGGAGTCATTATAGGACCGGAGGGAGACTTTTCTCCATCGGAATTGACCTTGCTTAAAAAACACAATATCCACACTGTGTCTTTGGGCCAACGCCGATTACGGTCAGAAACTGCAGGAATTTATGCTCTATCTTCAATGAACGAATTTTATTTAAACCAACACAAAATCTAATGAAGGACTGTCTTTTTTGTAAAATGGCCAGGGGAACAATTCCCACAAAATTGGTTCATGAAGAAGAAAACATAATTGCATTCAGGGATATTAATCCACAAGCTCCAACCCATATTTTAATCGTTCCAAAAGAACATATTGAAACCTTAAATGATGTGAATCAAAACCATAGTGAACTTTTGGGGGCAATGCAAATAACTGCATCCAAAATAGCAGAAAAAGAAGGCATTTCTCACCATGGTTTTAGGACCGTATTTAATTGCAACAAAGATGCGGGACAAACTGTATTTCACATTCATCTTCATCTTCTTGGAGGGAGGAGTTTGAGGTGGCCTCCAGGGTGATATTTTAATCAATAAATTAGGAATATTTTCATGTATATATCAGACCTAAAAATTCACGGATTTAAATCATTTGCCAAAAAAGAAGACCTTCAGTTTGGTGAAGGAATCACTGCAGTTGTGGGTCCGAATGGATGTGGGAAAACCAATATAGTTGATGCGATTCGTTGGGTGTTGGGTGAACAAAAATATTCTGTATTACGAAGTCATAAAATGGAAGAGGTTATTTTCAACGGATCAAAGAATATGAAACCTATGGGAGTTTGTGAAGTCTCGTTAACTGTCCATAACAACAAAGGACGGCTTCCTATAGAGTACAATGATGTGGAGATTAAACGGCGGGTGTATCGCAATGGAGAAAGTGAGTTTTTTCTGAATCGAAATCCTTGTAGATTGAAAGATATTTTTGAATTATTTGTGGATACAGGAATGGGAGCCGATTCCTATTCTGTCATTGAATTAAAAATGATTGAGCAAATCCTGTCTGATTCAGGGAACGACCGGTTTAGAATGTTTGAAGAAGCAGCAGGAATTAATAAATATAAATTACAAAGAAAGGCATCCATCAGAAAATTTGAAATGGTGAAAAAAGATTTGGAAAGGGTAGAAGATATTCGAAGAGAAGTGGAAGAAAAGATCAAACATTTGAATCTCCAACTGAAACGTTATAAACGGTATGAAAAACTCCAAGTGAATTTAAAGGATTCAGAAATCAGTTTAGGTTATTTACAAATGAAGAGATTGGAAGAAGAAGCTGCACCACTCCAATCAAAAGTTCGAAATGTTCATGAGGAAAAGGAATCAAAAACAACTCAGGATGAATTGAACCAAAGGGAACTTCAACGTCTTCAGGAATTATTCAAAATTCAAATAACTGAGTTGGAAGCATTAAACAGTCAATTGGAAAAATTAAAGGAAGAACGAGATTCTTTTAACCATGAAGTCATTATTTGGAATGAACAATCCTATTCTGGAACTGCACAAATTGACCGACTAGAAACGGAGAAAAAAGCCAACCAAAAAAAAATTGAACAATTTGAAAATGATTTAAAAAATGCCCAGCAATTAAAAGAAAATATACTACCTAAAATTTCCTCAGCAATAGAAAATCATAAAGCAAAAAAAGAAATATTTGACAATCACAATGTCCAATATTCCACTGTAGAATCAGGCGTGGAATTACTTCAAAATAAGCGATGGAATGCTCAGAAAGAAAAATCTGAAATAGAACGTCGTTTTCAAAAAACTGAACTTTTAATTGAAGAAAAATCCAATCTTAAAACTGAAATCCAATCTGAATTAACAGAGTTAAAGAAAGCCGTCGAACAGTTAAAAGATTCATTAATGAACGAAAACAATGATATAAAAGCATTGAGTCAATCGCGGGAAAAAATAGAAAAAACTCAAAAAGAAAATGAAGACAAGTTGGAAGAAAAAAAATCTGAATTGAAAATTTTAAATGAAAATTTGTACAACATGAAGGGTGATATTAAGAGCCTTCAAGTTCAATATAATTTTTATCAAAATATAATTCAAACTCATGAGGGATTTTCCGATGGAACCAAATATGTTTTAGATCATTTGGCTCAATTCCCCTCCGTAAAGGGGGTGTTAGTGGATAGGTTTAAAATAGATAAAAAATATGCTGGAGCAATCCATGCTCTTTTGGGTGAATTTGGGAATTGTCTGGTTGTAGATAAAAGAAAATCTGTATTTGAATTGATAAAACGGTTAAAAGAAAATGAAATAGGCAACGTAAGTTTTATTCCACTAGATAATATTCCGAAAGGTGTTCATATCAACGAAAACCTACCACAGAATCCACACATAATAGGACGTGTCTCTGATTTAATTAACTATCCAAAACAATTCAAAAGCTTGGTGAATTTTTTATTGGGGAATTGTCTCATCGTTAATAACATAGATGATTTGGATTCTACTATTTTGGAGAATTGGATATGTGTTGATTTACATGGGATGTTGTCCGGAAATGGAGTGGTGAAGTATCAAAAGATAAATATGGAATCTGTAAAAGTTGGAAGAAAAGATCGGTTGGAGGAATTAAAACTTAAACTTGAGAACATAAAAAAGGATTTTGAATCCATTTCCAAACAAAAATCAACATGCGAAAAAGAGATTACATATATTAAAACCGAATTATCATCTAATTCTGATAACTTATTGAATATAAGGAATAAACAAAATCAACTATTTCGATTAATAGAACAAAATAATTTTATTCTTGAGAAAAATGAAGGACAAATATATTCACAAAATAAAAAATGTATTGAGCTAAAAAATCTCATATCCCAATTCAATAAAACCAATGAAACTATACAAAATGAACAGCTGAAACACGAAAAGAAAATTACAGACATTTCATCAAAACTGGATGAGGAAGAAGAAAAAATGTCTAATCTTCGTTTAGTAAGAGATAAATTGTATGACGAAGTTCAAACCTATCGAATCGAAGTATTAAAACTTGAGAATAAACGGGAAAATCTCAGAACGACAATGAACACGGCAAAAACTTCAGTAAATGAATTGGCTAATCGAGATTCGGAAATTGAAACTGAAATAATAACACTCAAGGGCAAGGTAGAAAGTTTAAAAAGTGATATTGAGGACAAAACCATTCAAATTAAACATACTAACGGAAAAATTTCAAATTTGAATTCAAAACTAGATTTAAAAAATCAAGTAAAAAATACAACTTATCAGGACGTTGAAAATTTACAATCCTTAATTCTTTCTGAACAAAAATCAAAAGAGCAATTAATGGACGATATGAAAAGAGCCGAACAAAAATTAATTGAAATTGATCAAAAAAAATTAATCATCACCCAAAGGTTAAAGGAATTGTATCATACTAACTTACCTGAATATTTATCTCCTGAAATGAATGAAGAAGACCTAAATGAACACATCCAAAAAATACTTAGAAGTATTGAAAATATTGGTGCGGTAAATATGGCGGTACAATCCGATTATGAGGAAGAAATGGAACGTCTTAAACTTTTGGAAGAACAGCGGAAGGATTTAATTCAATCTGAGGAAAATTTGAGAGAGACCATTCAAAAAATTGATAAGATCGCCCGTGAAAAATTTCTGAAAACATTCGAAAAAATAAACGAAAATTTTACACAATTATTCCGTTTATTTTTTGAAGGAGGAGAGGGGAAATTGGATTTAATGGGTGATCCGGATCCATTGGAAGCAGATATTGCTATTCGAGCTCAACCTCCCGGCAAACGGAATCAACATCTTCGAATGTTAAGTGCAGGTGAAAAATCTCTTACTGCCATTGCCTTGTTATTTGCAATTTATCAATATAAGCCCAGTCCCTATTGTATTTTGGATGAAGTGGATGCGCCCCTTGATGATGTAAACATTCACAAATTCACACGGGTTTTAAAGCAATTTAGCGATGAAACCCAGTTTATAGTGGTTACACATAATAAACTCACCATGGAAGCAGCACATTCTCTCTATGGCGTTACCATGGAGCAAAAAGGAGTGTCCAAATTAGTGTCGGTTAATTTTGAAGCTTGATGAGTAGTTGAAACTAATTGGATATCAATTTTTTATAAATACTAATCCTCCTGTTATTTCCACAGAAATTAGATTCAATACATAGCATACTTAAATTTAAAATTAATTTTTAAATTAGGTTCGTTAATCTGAAAGTATAGTTTCCAATTTCTTATAAAGTTTATTCAAGGGCAGTCCCATTACATTGAAATAACATCCTTCAATTTTTTCAACACAGACAGAGAACCAATCCTGAATTCCGTAGGATCCCGCCTTGTCAAAGGGTTTGTAATTTTCAATATAAAATTCAATCTCCTCCTTCGTTAAGGTTTTTATGGTAACATCCGTTTTTGAATGAAATGTGTGTGACATAGATTTTTCCCCCCATTGTAATGAAACTCCCGTGTACACCGAATGGGTTTTACCAGACAAACCAGATAACATTGAGAATGATTTATTATAAGAAGTTGGTTTTCCTAATATTTTATCCTTTTGTGCAACAATTGTATCAGCTCCAATTACGATAGAATTTGGATTATTTAGACTAATTTCTCTCGATTTTTTTTCAGCGTAATGGGTTGCAAAATCACTCGGAGATAAGTCTAAATCAAATATTTCATCAACTGTACTTGTAATGATATTAAATGTTAAGCCAATTAATTCAAGTAATTCCTTTCGTCTTGGTGATCCGGAAGCCAATATTATATTTGGCATATAATTGGAATTACTTAAAAATGGCAAGCCGATTGATTTTTGTAACGGTTTCATTTTCATGTCTTGCTTTGATTTGATAAATATATACACCGGTCATGAGTGAAATTCCAAATGCGTCCATTCCATCCCAATAAATATGATTGTATCCACTTTCATAATGAATTTCAGGGATGTCCTTAATCAACGTTCCATCCAAAGTAAAAATACGAACAGATACATTGGCTGATTCGCTGATTTCAAACGTGAATTTAGTATCAATTTTCATTGGATTTGGATAGTTGAAAACATTAAATAATTGGAGTCCATTTTCCATGAGCGATATAAAGTAAATCTCTTTATGTGACACATTATTAGCATTATCCCAACATTGAATTTCTCCCTGAATGGGAAAAATAAAATCATTCATATCCAGATAAATATTTCCTGTCGTAATATCATTAAGATTATAAATAAACTTATTTGTCAGATTGATGGGTGATTGGGATTCGTCTAAAATCAATTGAATTTCATGCCCCAATTCTCCGGTAATATTTATACCAGAGGGATCAGTAAACTGCATCCGTATCTTCGATGTCACCGACACATGATCTCCAAACTCAATGCTATGATTGTCATGTGAAAAAAATGAAATATTTGGACCAGAAAAATCTATATTTTGATTCGTAATATCAACGTCAATATTTTTTAAAATACTGGTAGCATCCATAGAACCATTACTGTTTTGAATGTACAATTTTACATCAATATTTGATCCGGTAATATCCAACGGAATCCAAAAATTTCCAACCAATTGATCTCCGGAAAATGATAGTTCTCCTATGGACAGATATGAACCGGGGAGGAAGTAAGAAATTGAAGCATGAACCAATCCACTATGAGACACATAAGAATAATTCCTCTCCACAATTCGATCTGATTCTTTTACGATTAAAAAACCATTACCCCCCGGTGAAGAAAAGTTTGATTGAGCCGTAACTACTTCCGGGGATAATATATTTATGGGTTCAGAAAGTATCATTTCGAAGGAGTCTTTGGTCATTGTTAATTTCATAGCAGGATCACCAAATAAATGGAACAATTTTCCGGCAGGAGATCCTGTTTTTACATTTTGAAGAATAATTCCAAGAGGTATGTCAGATATATTTCCTCCTTCAAATAAGGCAGAATATAACGATCTCAATAATATCCAATTTGAACTTTCGCCAATTCCTCGAGATGTAGAAATTATGGCTATGGCTCCATTTCCATCGAGGCGAATGATATCTTCTGAAAATGCATCATATTCAGGATGATCAAACTCACCCCATGAACAAGTGCCAGCAATCCATAAGGGTAATTTATGTCCAGTTTGAATGGAAGAAATATCGCCACGATTATTATCCAATATTCCTTCTTGAGCCCACTTATAATATGATCCATGTCCGATGTAATTTATCACAGCTGTCCCCTGATTTAGGTGATTGAACAATGCTTCCGTAGCTTCCGGTTTAGATACACCATAAATGGAGGCATCACTGGATTCAGGATATTCCATGAGATATATTTTTTCAATATCATAATTTTCGGGTAACATTTTAGCCAATTCCTCAGAATGATGAGTATGAGATGTATCATTTGGATTTGGACGGGCTTCATCATCAGCGACTAAGGTAATTCGTTGACGCCACAATCCTAATTCTGGTTCAGTTTCATATTGTATTACCTTATTTACAAAATTCTGTACATGTGCCAATGTTTTCGCAGGAAATCTACCCGTGGCAATTTCAGGTATATTTCCGTTAAATGTGGAAAATAAATCATCCGACGCATAATTTCCATCGTACAGGGTAGGGATAAATTGTACATCACCCATTAATAAACAATAGGTTAAAGAATTGGATAGCGTATATGCATCATGTAGAAAAGATTTTATTGCTTCAGCACTTACACCATTTTCAGAATAATGCCAATAAATCGAATCGGAAGCAACAAAAATGGTTTGAACAGGACTATCCTGAAAATAATTTCGATGTTGAACTAATGGAATAATTTCAGATTCAAATTCAGAATCACCAATAATGATATATTCCACATCTGTGGATATGGTATTTAAAGTAAAAATGGGGATATCCCCAAGAATTTTTGAGTCCATTGGACGCACCCAATTTTTTGCAAATTCCCAATTCACCAATCGATGTTTAAAGAAATATTCATTCTTTTCGTCAATTTCATTTTTCAAAATTGAATTCTGAGTTATTAAGTGAATGGAGACTTCAACAATCCCATGTGGAGTTCCGAATTCATCGAATGGTGATATCACTAAAGTTCCGGATTGAATTCCTCTCAACGGTTGGAATTGTTCCCAGAACACTCCCAAGGGAGTGGATGGAAGAGGGTTATCCATTAAATTCATAGGATTAGAATGGGTGAATTCAATATCAGGAATTTGTGAATTGGGTAGTCCCAAAAGGCAATAAAATGCTTCAATTTCTCTGGAATATACTCCGCTTGAAACCACCCTTAATTGCACTAAATGTGGTGAAGAATGAATCACGGACCAAGATGTTTTGGCTTCTGAGATAGAGAAAATTATTAAAAAAGCTAAGTATAAATTTGAGCGATTCATAGGTAATAAATTTAGGAAAGATTTATAGTAATTAATTTGATAATTTCCTCTGAAATTTAGTCATTTAATCCTGGATAATATTGGTTTTGTACCTGACTAAATATATGAAAATATTTTGGTTTGGTGTTGTCAAAATACTGACTTAAAAGATACAATAAGTAATTATTGTTTTATACTTAAAAAACAGGAATCCCAAGTTATTAAAGGGAGATATAGAAATAAATTAGGTGTTAATCCAGTTTTATTGCCTCGAATCGATGTCTTTTTTCTAAAGCAATATCTAAATTAGATTTTACAGATTTTACTTGTCTTTTTAATTCTTCTAATTCACCCTGAGCATAATGACCACCGGAAATGAGATTATCTAATCTATCCAATTTTTGTTCTAAGAATGTTATGTCAGATGAAATTTTATGTTTCAATTCCAAATGAATTATGTCTTTCATTTCTTTGAATTCCTTCAAATCAAATAATCGGGTTAAAAATATAATTTCACCCTTGGGGTTGATGATAATATTGCGTGTCACTCCTGCATTTACGTCTGCAAATTTGTGAAAGACAACACCACCCGAGTCCAATGCTAAAGGGTAAGTGATTCCCATTTCAATTGCAAAATTTTCTACAACATCTCTCGGTTCATCCAAATCAATTCCGATTAATTTTAATCCCGCATTTTGGTATGGATGCCAAATTTCCTCCTCAATGTGAGGCATTTCCTCACGGCAAACAGAACACCACGATGCGGTAAATTGAAGCATGATGACCTCACCTAATAATTGCTTGAGAGTTGTTGTGGATCCGTCTGGAAATTCCAAGTCAAAATTTGGACATGGATCTCCGATTTTTACAATATATCCTCTATCATCGGTTAGAAAGGATTTCAGGAATCTTGAAAGATTTATTCCTGAAATAGTGCCGATGAACATTGAAAAAATGCAAAATCGAAGCAAAATATTTATTGTTTTATACATTGAATAATTAAACATATTACTTTGGATTAAATTGAATGAGTTGAGATTAACTTCATTAAAATAATTTAAACGGCTTATCAGTTTTAATAAAATTACCTTCAATCAGTTCTCCATCCTCATAAAATCCTTCCCAATATACGTTTCCGTTCTCATCATAAAAAATATATGAGCCTTCTTGTTTCCCGTTTACGAAAATTCCAATACTGTTTATCCTTCCACTTTCAAAATAATGTATAAACTCACCAT
>CAZBZK010000034.1:0-15680 GCA_964496365.1 uncultured bacterium | reverse complement strand
TGGCTAAGCCTGGCAGTATTACTCCTCATACAAATTTTAAGGCGAATGTTTATGTTTTGAAGAAAGAAGAAGGTGGGCGTCATACTCCATTTTTTAATGGATATCGCCCACAGTTTTATTTTAGGACAACGGATGTAACAGGAGTATGTACATTGCCTGAGGGTACAGAGATGGTGATGCCTGGAGATAATGTAGAGATGGATGTAGAGCTGATTACACCTATAGCAATGGACAAAGAGTTGCGATTTGCTATTAGAGAAGGTGGGCATACTGTTGGTGCAGGTGTTGTAACTAGTATTAGTGAGTAGGTATGGCAGGTAATAGTAAAAGATCTATTATTCAGATTGAAAGTTCTGCGGGTACCGGGTATCGTTATACTGTGACCAAGAGTAAACGCTTGCATCCTGGTAGGGTAGAGTTTAAAAAATATGATCCTATTGTACGAAAGCATGTCATATTTAAAGAAACTAAATAGATTCTAGGGGATAGCTAAATCAATTAAAAGTATAGGAGAGTAGCTCAATTGGCAGAGCACCGGTCTCCAAAACCGGGGGTTGCGGGTTCGATTCCTGCCTCTCCTGCGAGAAATATATGATTAAAAAAGTAAAAAATTTTACAAACGAAGTTCAAATGGAAATGAAAAAAGTTTCCTGGCCCAATTGGGATGAGTTAAAAGGAGCAACTTATGTGGTTTTGTCTCTAGCATTGTTAGTTGCGGGATTTCTGTTTATAATTGATTTAGTATTAAACAAGTTAATGAATTTTATTTTATAAGATGAATTGGTATTCTATTCGGGTTATTTCTGGTAAGGAGAGAAAAATTCAAGAAGCAATTAATTGGGAAATTGAAGATCAAGGATTGCAGGAAGACATTCAGGAAGTATTTGTTCCAACAGAAAAAATTGTAGAAATGAAGGATGGGAAAAAAAAAGTTAAAATCCGTGTTTTTTTCCCGGGATATGTATTAATTAATATGAATTTAACCAGTACTACTAGATATTTAGTTGAGAATGTAAATAATGTACTCAATTTTGTGGGACCAAAAGGGAAACCTCAGGCTATGCGTCCCGAGGAAATTACTCGAATTGTGGGTGCTGTAGAAAAAGGAGAGGAACAAGAAGTGTTCCAGAATCCTTTCAAGGTAGGAGACACCATCCGAGTCGTGGATGGTCCGTTTATGGATTTTTCAGGTTTTATTCAGGAAATTAATAATGAAAAACAAAAACTAAAGGTGTCTGTAAGTATTTTTGGAAGACCTACGCCAATTGAATTGGATTTTTTGCAAGTTGAAATTGAAAAATAAGGTGGTTTTATGGCTAAGAAAATAATTGGGTTTATAAAGTTGCAAATTCCTGCGGGGCAAGCGAATCCTGCACCTCCAGTCGGTCCTGCTTTAGGGCAACAAGGTGTTAATATTATGGAATTTTGTAAAGCATTTAATGCTGCAACACAAGATCAACCGGGTATGATAATTCCAGTAGAAATAACCGTATTTGCTGATAGAAGTTTTACGTTTATAACCAAAACCCCTCCAGCATCTACCCTCATTAAGAAAGCTGCCAATCTCCAAAAAGGATCGGGTGAACCCAATAAAGAAAAAGTAGGAACCGTTACCGTAAAGGACTTAGAAGAAATTGCAGAAATGAAAATGAAAGATCTTAATGCTAATTCGTTGGAATCAGCCGTGAGGATGATTCGGGGGACTGCTGTAAGTATGGGTGTTAATGTTGCAGAATAATTCAGGTGAAAAATGAATAAATCAAAATTAAAAACAGAAGCGAAAGAACCAATTGATAGAATGGCATACTATCCCTTGGATGAAGCTGTGAGTCTTGTTAAAAAAACATCCTCTGTGAAATTCGATGAGACCGTGGATTTAGCCATCAATTTGGGAGTTGATCCACGTCATGCCGAACAAAATATTAGGGTTACAACCGGGTTGCCAAATGGAACGGGAAAAACGGTAAAAATTCTGGTCATTACTAATGAATCAAAATTTAGCGAAGCCGAAAATGCTGGTGCGGACTTTGTTGGGCATAAAGAATATCTTGATAAATTGAAATCTGGTTGGACAGATGTAGATAAAATAGTTGCTACTCCGGATATGATGGGAGAATTGGGAAGGTTGGGAAAAATATTGGGACCAAAGGGTTTAATGCCTAATCCAAAAAGTGGAACGGTTACCAATGAAATAGGCAAAGCTGTTAAGGAGCTGAAAGCTGGAAAAGTTGAATTGCGGGTGGATAAAACTGGGATTATCCATGTCCCTTGTGGAAAGATTTCTTTTGAATTAAAAGCATTGGTTGAAAATATTAAAACCATTTATTCCACGATTATGAAAGCAAAACCGCCGTCTGTTAAAGGTCAATATTTTAAAAAAATGACGATCTCATCAACCATGGGTCCCGGTGTAAAAATCGATCATGCAACCATAAGGTAAATTATGCCAAGTACATTTAATAAGGAACAGGTGGAAATACTCACCGAAAAAATCGAAAAAGCTAAAGCAATATATTTCACAGACTATCTAGGGTTGGATGTAAGTGGTATCACAGAACTCCGCCGTCAATTTTTTGAACAGGATGTTGAATTCCGGGTTGCAAAAAATACTTTGATTAAACTTGCTGCCGAAAACAATAAAATCGAAGGATTAGAAGAATTTCTATCCGGACCCACGGCAATGGCAATATCCTACAGTGAGCCAACTATTCCCGCAAAGGTGATTAAAAAATTTACCAAAAAACATGACAAACCAGAAGTTAAAGGAATTTTATTCGAAGGGGAGATACTGAATAAAGATGGTTTTGAAAGCATTGCATCCCTGCCGTCAAGAGAAGAATTATTAGCGAGTTTTGTTGGGACCATACAAAGTCCCATGACAAGCATAGTAAGAGTATTAAATGCGTCTATGTCAAATGTGTTAAGTGTTTTAACAAATTTGAAAGAAACAAAAAACAATTAAATAAAATCACAAAGGAGTAAATCTAATGGCTGTTACAAGAGATGATGTTTTGTCCTATTTGGAAGCGTCAAATATGGTTGAAATATCGGAATTGATAAAAGATATAGAAGATAAATTTGGTGTTACCGCCGCCGCACCGGTGGCAGCAGTTGCTGCCCCAGTTGCAGGTGAAGCAGTAGAAGAGGAAAAAACCGAATTTGACGTAGTCTTAACAGAAGTGGGACAACAAAAAATTAATGTAATTAAGGTTGTCCGGAGTCTAACCAGTTTAGGATTAAAAGAGGCTAAAGAATTAGTAGATAATTCACCCAAAGCAGTGAAAGAAGCTGTAAGTCAAGCGGAAGCAGATGAAATAAAAGCTAAATTAGAAGAAGCAGGAGCCACCGTAGAAATAAAATAATATTGATCCCGGTTTTTTAAAATATTTCCCTAATTCCAATTAAAGGAGGCTTGTTTGAAAGCCAATAATAATACCAAAGATAGTCGAAAATCGTTCCAGAAAATACCATTTTTTGTCAATCTACCTGATCTGCTAGATGTTCAGAAAGAATCTTACCAACAATTCTTGCAGGAAGAAGATTCTGAAGAAGAGAGAAGGCCAATTGGTCTGGAAGGTGTGTTTAGGAGCGTATTTCCATTGGAAGATGCTCACAGAAATTACATTCTTGAATATAAGAGTTATTATTTAGCTACTCCTAAATATACAGCGGAAGAATGTATTGATCGTGGCGTTACCTTTTCGGCACCTCTAAAGGTTCGGTTAATACTTCATATAACAGATGAGGAAAACCGAAATAATTATCTTCAATCCATAGAGGAGGATGTTTATTTTGGTCATATTCCCTATATGACTGAGAAAGGAACGTTTATTATAAATGGAGCGGAAAGAGTGGTTGTATCTCAGTTGCATCGTTCACCTGGGGTCTTTTTTGACGAATCTGTTCATCCGAATGGAACTCGATTATTTCAGGCAAGGATTATTCCGATTCGTGGATCATGGGTAGATTTTACAACCGATATTAATGATAGTTTATTTGTCATTATTGATAGACGTAGAAAATTCCCTGCTACTATGTTGTTTAGATGTTTAGGATTTTCTTCAAACTCTGACATTTTTAAGGCTTTTAGGTGTATCATTTCTTTGGACTTAACCAAAGGAGATGTTGAAAATTATATTGGATCAACTGTAGTTGATGATATTGTGAATGAGGCTACCGGTGAAATTATTTGCGAAAGCAATTCTGAACTCACACCGGAATTGCTGGATGAAATTAAGGAATCGGGAATTACATCATTGGAAGTAGTAGACGGTAATAAAAACTTCGATTCTCAGTTGATTTTAAATACAATTGCAAAAGATCCGTCTCACAATATGGAGGAAGCGCTTAGTATTGTATATCAACTCGTTCGGTCCAGCGAACCCCCGAATTTAGAAACGGCACAGAAGTTTATAGAAAGGATGTTCTTTAGTCCCAAAAAATATGATTTAGGACAAGTGGGTCGGTATAGATTAAACCAGCAATTTGGATTAGATATAGATGTTGAAGATACGGTTTTGACGATTGATGATATCATAAAAGTGGTTCATTCCTTGATTAACATGAGGAAAGGTGAGCGGGGTACGGATGATATTGACCATTTAGGAAATAGGCGTGTTCGAACCGTGGGTGAGCAACTGCGAGATCAATTTAATATTGCATTAAGCAGAATGCTTAGAACCATTTACGAAAGAATGAATTTACGAGAAGCGGAGTCGATAACTCCTCAGGATTTAATTAATTCGAGGGTAGTAACAACAGTCATAAATACATTTTTTGGTACAAGTCAATTAAGCCAATTTGGCGACCAAACCAATCCGTTGGCAGAAATTACCCATAAGAGAAGGATTTCTGCATTGGGGCCCGGTGGGTTGACTAGGGAGCGAGCCGGATTTGAAGTTCGTGATGTTCATTATACCCATTATGGTAGATTGTGTCCGATTGAAACGCCTGAAGGGCCAAATATTGGATTAATTTCATCCTTGGCACTGATGGCGAAAATAAATAAGCATGGATTTATTGAAGCTCCATATAGAAAAGTAGAAAAGTTAAAAAAACAGTCCAGTGCCACCAATTCAATTCAGTATTTATCTGCTGATGATGAAGATCGGGTATTAATTGCACAGTCCAATGCGAAATTGGATAAGGACGATCATTTGGTAGATGATCAATTAAGAGGCAGAATTAAAGGTGATTTTCCGGTTGTGAGTCCTCAGGAAGTAGATTATATGGATGTGTCTCCAAACCAAATTTTGAGTGTAGCTGCCGCATTGATTCCCTTTTTGGAGCACGATGATGCAAACCGTGCTTTAATGGGTTCCAATATGCAAAGACAGTCTGTGCCTCTTATGAGACCTTCGTCTCCTCTCGTAGGGACGGGGCTTGAAAAAGTGGTCGCAAAGGATTCTAGGGCTTGTATTGTTGCACCTGCTGATGGTGAGGTTGTTTGGGTGGATGCTGAAAAAATTATATTAAGAACTAAGGAGGTTCCTGATACCTTACGATTAGTGAAAACAGATAATTTGGTGGAAATTAAATTAAAAAAATATATTAGATCGAATCAAAATACGTGCCATAATCAACGACCATTAGTAAAGGAAGGTGAAAAGGTTGAAGCTGGGCAGGTCATTGCAGATGGTGCGTCAAGCCAAAATGGCGAATTGGCATTAGGACAAAATTTATTAGTAGCATTTATGCCTTGGAGAGGATATAATTTTGAAGACGCAATTGTCATCAGTGAGCGACTGGTAAAAGATGATTTGTTTACATCTTTGCAATTAAATGAAGTTGATCTTGAGGTGCGTGATACAAAAAGAGGTGAAGAGGAGTTAACCGCTGAGATTCCCAACGTAAGCGAGGAAGCAACCAAAGATATTGATGAAAATGGTATCATTCGTGTGGGTGCAAAAATTAAGGAAGGGGATATCATCATTGGAAAAGTGACTCCAAAGGGAGAGACAGACCCAACACCAGAAGAAAAATTACTTCGGGCAATTTTTGGTGAAAAAGCCGGAGATGTGAAAGATGCATCTAAAAGAGCAACTCCCGGAATTCGTGGTGTGGTCATCAATACAAAATTATTTGAAAAACATGTTCGCCGTTCCAGAGCCGATGATCGTAAAAAAATACTCCAATTTCAAAAAAAATCAAGGAATGAAAAAACTGCACTACTGAAAGAGCGGGATACAAAATTAATCGATTTGATGAAAGGACAAACTTCAGCGGGAATAAAAGACAGGTCTAGTGGTCGAACTTTGATTAAAAAGGGGACGAAGCTTACCATTAAGCGGTTAAAAACTTATGACCTTGAGCGGTTTTCTCAGGAAAATCCTTGGGTGGAAGATGGAGAAGTGTATGACAAAATTCGAATCATTTGGAGGTCGTTTCGGAAAGAATGGCAGCGGATTGAATCTCAATTAGAACGGGATGTATTCACTTTGAAAATAGGGGATGAATTACAGCCCGGAATTTTACGTTTGGCAAAAGTTTATATTGCGAATAAGAGAAAAGTTCTTGTTGGGGACAAAATTGCTGGACGTCATGGCAACAAAGGAATTATCGCTGCCATCGTTCCTGAAGAAGATATGCCATTTACTGAGGACGGAAAACCTATTGATATCATTTTGAATCCGTTAGGTGTCCCATCCAGAATGAATTTAGGACAGCTTTATGAAACTTTGTTAGGATGGGCAGCAGATAAAATGGGTGTCAAATATGAAACACCTGTTTTTAATGGAGCCACTCCTGAAGAAGTGCAAACTGAACTAAAAAAAGCCAAATTGCCTCTCACCGGGAAAACCACCTTAATTGATGGCAGAACCGGCGAAAAATTTGATAATCCTGTCACGGTTGGAAACATTTATATGATGAAGCTCAGTCACATGGTAGAGGATAAGATGCACGCCCGATCCACGGGTCCTTATTCTTTAATTACGCAACAACCTCTGGGCGGAAAAGCTCAATTTGGAGGTCAGCGATTTGGAGAAATGGAGGTGTGGGCACTCGAAGCCTATGGTGCTGCACATGCTTTACAGGAATTACTTACCGTTAAATCAGATGATGTTGATGGTAGATCCAAGGTTTATAATGCTCTGGTTAAAGGGGAAGATATGCCAACTATCGGCACTCCGGAATCTTTCCATGTGTTGATAAAAGAGCTACAGGGACTTGGATTAGAAATTGAATTAGATTAAGGGAGATTATTTTGACATTTATTCAATCACATAAAATAGACACAACAAAAAGCTATAATTCCGTTACCATTGGTCTGGCATCACCTGAATCCATTTTGCAAAGGTCTTTTGGTGAGATATTAAAACCGGAAACCATTAATTATCGATCATATAAGCCTGAAAAAGACGGATTATTTTGTGAAAAGATTTTTGGTCCGACTAAAGATTATGAATGTCATTGTGGAAAATATAAAGGAATTCGTTATCGTGGAATTATTTGCGATCGATGTGGGGTAGAAGTTACTCGCAAAAAAGTTCGTCGGGAGCGAACTGGACATATTACCTTAGCAGTTCCAGTAGTTCATATTTGGTATTTGAAATCCATTCCTAGTAAATTGAGTTATTTATTGGGATTAAATACTCGGGATTTAGAAAAAGTCATTTATTATGAGGTATTTATCGTAATTGATCCGGGTGAAAGTGATCGAAAATTTTTGGAGTTGGTTACGGAAGAAGAATATGATGAATTAGAAAATCAATTTGGTTATTATGCGGTTTCGGATGAAGATAGAGATAATGAAACTTATTTTCAGGCAATGATGGGTGGAGAAGCAATGAAAGAAGCCCTGAGCAGACTGAATTATAATGAATTGAAAAAAACTCTGGAAAATGTGGTTCTCACCACCAAATCTAAACAAAAAAAAGTGGATGCACTCAAGCGATTGAAAGTTGTGAATGAATTTGTGAATGACGGGTCCAAAAAAAAATTAAATCGTCCTGAATGGATGATTGTTGCCATACTGCCTGTGATTCCACCGGAATTGAGGCCACTAGTTCCGTTGGAGGGAGGACGGTTTGCAGCAAGCGATTTGAATGATTTGTATCGAAGAATAATCATTAGAAATAACCGATTAAAACAATTAATTGATATAAAAGCTCCGGACGTAATTTTACGAAATGAGAAAAGAATGCTTCAGGAATCAGTAGATGCTTTATTTGATAACAGTCGTCGTAAGACAGCCATTAGAAGCGGGACCAGGCGTCCGTTAAAATCTTTATCTGACATGCTCAAAGGAAAGCAAGGGCGTTTCCGTCAAAATTTGCTGGGAAAACGTGTGGACTATTCGGGACGTTCCGTCATTGTGGTTGGCCCTGAATTAGATCTTCATGAATGTGGACTTCCAAAAGATATGGCATTGGAATTATTTAAACCTCATATGATTCGGGCTTTGATAGATCAAGGTCATGCATCTACTCCTCGTGGGGCAAAACTGATGATTGAGCATAAAGATAAAGCTATTTATAAGGTCTTGGAAACTGTGGTTAAAGATCATCCAGTTATGTTAAACCGTGCTCCCACCCTTCATCGTTTAGGTATTCAAGCATTTCAACCGGTGCTAATTGACGGAAAAGCCATTAGAATTCATCCCCTGGTGTGTTCGGCATTTAATGCAGATTTTGATGGGGATCAAATGGCTGTTCACGTTCCTTTATCAATACAAGCACAAGTGGAAGCAAGAGTGTTGATGCTCGCCAGTCATAATATTCTTCACCCTGCCAATGGAAAGCCAGTTGCCATTCCATCTCAAGATATGGTATTGGGTTGTTATTATTTAACAAAGGAACGCAAAGGAGATAAAGGAGAAGGAAAGTTTTTTAGCTCTTTTCAAGAAGCCATATTAGCATATGAAAACAGAAAAGTAGGGTTGCATGCGGTTGTTAACGTGCGTCATAAA
Organism: uncultured bacterium; assembly: GCA_964496365.1. GTDB lineage: Bacteria > Fidelibacterota > Marinisomatia > Marinisomatales > AB-629-J13 > AB-629-J13. The sequence goes on along the minus strand of CAZBZK010000034.1, from coordinate 6,772 downwards.
GGAACATGGTATAAAAATACAACCGTTGGTCGAATTATTTTCAATGCGATTCTACCGGAAGAAATGGACTATTCAGACATGGTCATTTCAAAAAAGAAATTAGGAGAGATTATTAATCAATCTTATTTGATTTCAGGAAATACAAAAACCGTGATATTTCTTGATAAATTAAAACGGCTTGGATTTGATTCTGCAACTCAAGGAGGTTGCTCAGTGTCCATAAGTGATATTTTGATACCGGGGCAAAAAGACGCAATTCTAAAGGATGCATTCAGAAAAGTAGAAGAACATCAGCAAAAATATAAAAAACATATTCTTACAGACGGAGAAAGATACAATAAGGTAATCGACGTGTGGACGCATACCACAAACCACGTTGCAAAATCTATGATGAATGACTTGAAAAAGGATCGGGACGGATTTAATCCGGTTTATATGATGGCTGACTCTGGTGCAAGAGGAACAGAAGATCAGGTAAAGCAATTAGCTGGAATGCGAGGGCTTATGGCAAAACCGAAAAAGTCTATGACCGGTGAAAAAGGTGAAATTATTGAATCCCCAATTATATCCAATTTTAAGGAAGGGTTATCGGTGATGGAATACTTCATTTCTACCCATGGAGCTAGAAAAGGATTAGCAGACACAGCGTTAAAAACTGCCGATGCTGGGTATCTAACTCGCCGTTTGGTCGATGTCGCCCAAGATGTTGTTATTAGTGAGCATGATTGTGAAACCATTAACGGAATCGTGATTTATGATTTAAAAGAAGGTGAGGAAGTGATTGAGGAACTCCCTGAACGTATTTTAGGTAGAGTCTTAGTTGATGATATTATTGTTGATGGTAAAAAATTAATTGAATCCGGTAAGTTGATAGACGAAACCAATATTGCACAAGTGTATGAAAGTGGAATTCAAAGTGCTCGGATTCGATCTGTATTGACTTGTGAATCCGAACGAGGTGTATGTGCCATGTGTTATGGGTGGAATCTTTCAAACCATCAAAGAGTAAATATTGGTACCGCAGTTGGAATTCAGGCTGCTCAAAGTATTGGTGAGCCAGGAACTCAATTAACACTGAGAACTTTTCATATTGGTGGAACCGCCACTCGTATTATAGAAAAATCAGAGATGACAACTCGTCATGGTGGAAAAATTCTGTTTTCAGATAATTATGCTTTTGCAGATACAAAAGACGACTTTGGAACCTTAATTACAAGATGTATGTCACGTCATGCGAAGTTATTTGTTATGGATCCAAAAATAAAAAATAAAAAACTTGCGGATTATAACATTCCTTATGGAGCAAATGTATTTGTGAAGGATGGAGAAACAATAAAGGGAGGAACCACACTTTTTCAGTGGGACCCATATACTGACATTATTCTCGCAGCCCAATCAGGATTTGTGAAGCTGAAAGATTTTATTGAAGGGGAGACGTATCAAGTAGAAGCAGTTGAAGGTGGTAAAAAGCAAATGGTGATTATAGAATCACGAGATAGAAACTTGAGTCCTCATATTGAAATAGTCAACAAAAATGATGAAATCATTACCGGTGGAACCATTTTGCCTGTGAAAGCTACTTTGGTGATAACGGATGGGCAAAAAGTGAATCAAGGTCAGACATTAGTAAAAATTCAAAAAGATATTGGAAAAACGAGGGATATCACAGGTGGCCTTCCAAGGGTTGCAGAACTGTTCGAAGCACGGATACCCAGTAATCCAGCCGTCATTACAGAAATCAATGGTACGGTAAAGTTTGGTGCAACTCGACGGGGAATCCGCAAGATTATTGTTGAAAGTAGCGATGGAGAGTCACGGACTTATAATATCCCTTATGGAAAGCATGTCATTGTACATGAGGGGGATTTTATCACTTCAGGTACACCATTGTGCGAAGGTGCGAAATCGCCTACTGATATTCTTAAAATCATGGGACCCGGAGCGGTCAGAGAATATTTAGTGAATGAGATACAGGAAGTCTATAGGCTGCAGGGTGTCAGTATTAACGATAAACATATTGAAGTAATTGTCCGCCAGATGATGAAAAAATTGGTCGTTTCTGATCCCGGAGATACACGATTATTGGAATCAGAACGAATAGATAAATGGGATTTCTTTAAAGAAAATGACCGTATTTCTGAATTTGTTGTGGTCACTGACCCCGGAGATTCTGATTTAGAAGAAGACATGATGGTGGATAGTTATGAATTTAAAGAGATTAATTCTGTTTTGAAGGATGCAGATAAAAAACCTGCAAAATTTAGAAAAACTAAACCTGCAACTTTTGATCATATTCTTATGGGTATAACTAGAGCCTCGCTTAATACGGAAAGTTTTCTTTCTGCTGCATCTTTTCAAGAGACTACTCGTGTGTTAACCGATGCTGCTTCTTGTTGTAAAACAGATTTTCTTAGGGGGTTAAAAGAAAATGTTACTATTGGCAGATTAATTCCTGCAGGTACAGGGTTTACGAGTAATCTCGATATATTGGTTGAAAGTAAATTGGAAGATGTTGAGCCGGAATTCGAAGAAGCAGTAGAAGAAGAAAATTTAGTTACTGAAGTTGTTAAATAGTTATTGATTGTATTGAGAATTTATTAATAATATTATAAGCTTTATTTGAACTGAAATGCCGACAATAAACCAATTAGTTAGAAAAGGGAGATCAAAAGTTTCCAAAAAGAATTCCACTCCAGCGTTGAAGGGGAATCCTCAGAAACGTGGGGTCTGTACTCGTGTTTACACAACCACACCAAAAAAGCCGAATTCCGCTTTGAGGAAAGTTGCTCGTGTACGATTGACTAATGGAATGGAAGTGACAGCCTATATTCCCGGAGAGGGGCATAATCTCCAAGAACATTCAATTGTTCTGATTGAAGGTGGCAGGGTGAAAGATTTGCCTGGGGTGCGTTACCATATAGTTCGTGGAACTTTGGATACAGCAGGTGTAACGGACCGAAGAACCAGTCGTTCCAGATATGGAGCTAAGAGAGTTAAATCATGAGAAGAAGAAGACCAGAAAAAAGAACAATTTTACCGGATTTGGTGTACAATGATTTGGCAGTGGCAAAATTTATTAATTTTCTCATGTCTCAAGGGAAAAAAGGTGTAGCGGAAAAAATATTTTACAACACCATGGATACCATTAAGCAGAGAACGAAAACAGACGGTATAAAAGTATTCCAAGATGCATTGAAAAATGCAGCACCGGTATTGGAGGTAAAATCAAGACGTATTGGGGGTGCAACTTATCAGGTGCCAATCGAGGTAGCAGAGGGAAGAAGATTTTTTTTAGCTTCTCATTGGATTATTAATGCAGCTTCCGGACGAAGCGGAAAGCCGATGGCTGAACGATTAGCCCATGAACTCATTTCGGCAGCTAATAATGAGGGTGGAGCTATAAAGAAAAAAGATGATACTCATCGAATGGCAGAGGCCAATAAGGCATTTGCCCATTATGGTAGAAGATAATGCAGGAATTTCCTTTAAATAAAGTTAGAAATATTGGGATTATGGCCCATATTGATGCGGGTAAAACCACCGTCACGGAAAGAATCTTATATTATACAGGGAGGACTCATAAATTAGGTGAAGTTCATGAAGGTGGTGCAACCATGGACTGGATGGATCAGGAAAGGGAAAGAGGGATAACGATCACTTCTGCTGCAACAACCGCCGTATGGAATAAACATCGAATAAACATTATTGACACACCTGGACACGTTGATTTTACGGTTGAGGTTGAAAGGTCTTTAAGGGTATTGGACGGTACAGTTGCTATTTTTTGTGCCGTAGGAGGTGTCGAGCCTCAAAGTGAAACGGTATGGAGACAAGCGGATAAATATAATGTCCCTAGGGTTGCTTTTGTTAATAAAATGGACAGAGTAGGAGCTGATTATTTTTTTGTTATCAACATGATCAGGGAAAGATTGGGAGCAACTCCGTTGCCTTTGACTCTTCCGATTGGTGAAGGGGAAATGTTTAATGGTATCATTGATTTATTATCGATGAAGGCAATCTTATATAATGAAACCACATTGGGGGCAAGATATGAATATGGAGATATTCCTAATGATCTTTTGGGCGAAGCTGAAAAATGGAGACATCACTTAATAGAAGAAACAGCGACTTATGACGATGGATTGATGGAAAAATATTTGGATGAAAAAGAAATTTCGGTTGATGAATTAAAGACAGCAATTCGTAAGGGGTGTTTGGATAATACGTTTATTCCTGTTTTTTGTGGATCCGCTTTTAAAAATAAAGGTGTACAAAGATTGTTGGATGCGGTGGTAGATTTTTTACCTCATCCTGAAAATATTGGTGATGTGCAGGGATTTGATAATAAAGATTCAGATATTGCACTTATAAGAAAACCAGATAAATCTGAACCCTTTAGTGCGTTAGCATTCAAGATCATGACAGACCCCTACGTAGGAAGGTTGACATATTTACGTGTTTATTCGGGAGAATTAAGAAAAGGATCATACGTTTTTAACTCTAATACTGGTAAAAGAGAAAGAATCAGCAGGTTGCTCCTGATGCATGCGAATAAACGTGAAGACGTGGACAAAATTCAAGCCGGGGAAATTGTTGCAGCAGTGGGGTTAAAGGCAACCAATACTGGGCATACTCTTTGTGATGAAAACGAGCCAATTGTATTGGAAATGATGGAATTCCCAGAACCTGTCATGGAAGTGGCAGTGGAGCCAGTAAGTAAGGCAGATCAGGATGCTCTTTCAAATGCATTGGTCAAATTAACAGAAGAAGATCCTACTTTTAGGGTTTCCAATAATGAAGAGACTGGGCAGACCATAATATCGGGAATGGGGGAACTTCATTTAGAAATACTTATTGATAGAATGTTGAGGGAATTTAAGGTTAAGGCGAATGTTGGAAAACCTCAAGTTTCTTATATTGAAAGTATTACTAAATCTGTATCGAAGGTGGAAGGAAAATTTATTAGACAATCTGGTGGGCGGGGTCAGTATGGACACGTCGTGATCAATGTTGAACCGAATGAACCGGGAAAGGGGTATCATTTTGATAATAAAATTGTGGGTGGTGTTATCCCGAGAGAATACATTCCCGCAGTTGATAAAGGAATTCAAGAAGGTTTGAAGAACGGGATTTTAGCTGGTTTTTCGGTTGAAGATGTTCGAGTAGAGCTGGTTTTCGGATCGTACCACGATGTGGACTCGTCTGAAATTGCGTTTAAGATTGCAGGATCAATGGCTATTAAAGAAGCGTGTAAAAAAGCGAATGCAATTTTGAAAGAACCCATAATGAAAGTTGAGGTAACCACCCCAGATGAGTATTTAGGGGATGTTGTAGGTGACCTGAATTCCCGAAGGGGTAAAATTGAAAGCATGGATCAGAGAAAAAATTTGCAAGTTATTACTGCAAATGTACCGTTAAGTAAAATGTTTGGATATGCTACCGCATTGAGATCATTAACGCAAGGCAGGGCTGTTTTCCATATGGATTTCACAAATTTCATGCCCGTACCAGCGAGCATTCAAGAAGAAATTATTGACCAAGTTGTCGGATTAATAAAGGTTTAATTAGTTAAAGGAGTAATCATGTCGAAGGAAAAATTTGAGAGAACGAAACCTCATGTCAACATAGGGACGATAGGTCATGTAGATCATGGTAAGACGACGTTAACCGCAGCGGTTACGTTGTCACAGTCATCTCGTGGTTTTGCTGAAGTTCGTACGTTTGACTCTATTGATAACGCCCCTGAGGAGCGTGAGCGAGGTATAACCATTCAGACGGCTCACGTTGAGTATGAGACTGAGAATCGTCATTATGCACACGTGGATTGTCCTGGGCATGCAGATTATATAAAGAACATGATTACGGGTGCTGCTCAGATGGATGGAGCGATATTGGTAGTGAGTGCAGCAGATGGTCCCATGCCTCAGACTAGAGAGCATGTATTATTGGCACGTCAGGTTAATGTTCCCAGTTTGGTGGTGTTTATGAATAAGACGGATCAGGTGGATGATCCTGAGTTAATAGACTTAGTGGAGATGGAGTTGAGAGACTTGCTGAATGAATATGAGTTTCCGGGTGATGACACCCCGATCATTAAGGGAAGTGCGTTAAATGCGTTAAACAATCCATCAGATGAGGAAGCAACGACATGTATAAAGGAGTTAATGGCAGCGTGTGACAGTTTCATTCCGGAGCCAGTCCGAGATGTAGATCGTCCATTTTTGATGCCGGTAGAGGATGTATTTAGTATAACGGGTAGAGGCACAGTTGGAACGGGTCGAATAGAGAGGGGGATAATCAAGGTAGGAGATGAGATAGAGATACTGGGATTGGGATTAGATAAGAAGTCCGTGTGTACAGGTGTAGAGATGTTCCGCAAGATTTTGGATGAGGGAAGAGCGGGAGATAACGCTGGATTGTTGTTGCGAGGTGTAGATAAGGAGAATTTAAAACGTGGACAGGTGTTGGCAAAGCCGGGCAGTATTACTCCTCATACAAATTTCAAGGCAAATGTGTATGTATTGAAGAAGGAGGAGGGAGGTCGTCACACTCCATTTTTCAATGGATATCGTCCTCAGTTTTATTTTAGGACAACGGATGTGACAGGAGTATGTACTTTGCCGGATGGTATGGAGATGGTCATGCCGGGAGACAATGTAGAGATGGATGTAGAATTAATAACTCCCATTGCAATGGACAAGGAGTTAAGATTTGCAATTCGTGAGGGTGGTCACACTGTAGGTGCAGGTGTCGTAACCAGTATTAGTGATTA
>CAZBZK010000033.1:0-15865 GCA_964496365.1 uncultured bacterium | reverse complement strand
TAGAACAAGTCCCTCCTAAGGATTAGATACAGGTTCGATTCCTGTCAAGGGTACAATTAAATTAGAGGAAACATATGTTAAAACCAAAAAAGAAACTAACTCGAAAAGAAATTAAAAAAGACCCCGTATTGGAAAAAGTTGCTAGTACATACGGATTTGTTCAAGAAAAACAAACGTTATTGACACGAATCGGTATTGGATTGGTAGTTGGAATATTTTTAATTATTATTTGGAATAATAATCAGAAAAAAAATGAAGAAGAATCCAGATTTTTATTTAGCAAAGCACTTATTTCATGGCAAGCGGATGACGTCGACGATGCTCAACTTCAATTTGAATCATTAGCTGAAGAATTTAGCGGCACAAAAAATGGAATTCTTGCTTCTTATTACTTGGGTGTGATTGCATTTAATTCTGGAGAAATGGAAACTGCAAAATCATTTTTGAATGACTTTGTTCGGAAAAGTGATATTGATATATTGCTACCGAACGCATATAGAATTCTCGCAGATATTTGTCTAAAAAATGAAGAAATTGACAATGCTTTTTCTCATTTTACCAAAGCCATCAAATACAGTCAGGGTGAAAATGAACTGCTACAACACAAATTAAATTTAGCAACGTATTATTTTTCTCAACATAAAATAGACGACGCAAAAACATTAGTATCATCCATATTGGAATCAAAAAATATCTCTTCAAATTTAAAAACTAAGGCAGAAGAATTATCGGGAAAATTATCAATGTAAAAAACTAAATATATGTTGAGTAAGTCTTGATTGATTAAATTAATTGGGGTAACTTTCATGCTGAAAAGTGGGCAAATTGCCCACTTTTCTTGTCTATTAGACCAGTATGAATTTGAAAAACACAATAGAATCATTGATAAAAACAGATACTTTTATTGTATCGGTTAAGGAGGTGACGAATCAAAGTCTCCTGAAAGTTGTTGTGGATTCAGAACGGCAGATAACTTTAAATGAAACAACTGAAATGGCAAGAGCACTACGTGATTCTAATGAAATCAATACCTTATTTCCAGAGGGTGTACGGATTGAAGTTTCAACACCGGGAATTTCCGCCCCCTTGATACATAATTATCAATTTAAAAAAAATATTGGCAAGAAAATTCGTATTTCGTTAATGGACAATTGTAAAAGTGTAAAGGGTGTTTTGGCATCTGTAAAAGAAAAGGGTATTCAACTCAACTCAAATAATAATAGGAAAAATTATTATTCTTTTGAAGAAATAAATGAAGCCTTTGTTCAGGTTTCTATTTAAAATAATTATGGAGACATTATGATAAATCGAGAATTGATCGACATTTTTTCTGAATTGGCTCGTAATAATAATGTTGATCGGTCTGAATTAGGAACGATAATTGAGCAACTATTTTTGTATATAATTGAAAAACAATTTGGCGATGCGTCTAATTGTAGTGTAATCGTCAATGTAGATAAAGGTGAGATTGAAATTTATGCAGAAAAAATAATTGTAAATGAAGTTGAAAATCCAATTAGTGAAATCACCATTCAAAACGTTAAAAAACTAGAGCCTGATATTACCGATTTAACCGTAGGCGATCCTTTTGTTGAGGTGATTGATCCCACGGTTTTTGGTAGAAGAATGATAACTTATGCAAAAAATTTTTTCGCCCAACGATTACGTGATGTGGAGAGACAGGGAATTTATGAAGATTATGAAAAACGAGTGGGTGAAATTGTAATAGGAACCGTACATCAAAATTTACGGGATGCCATTTTTATCAATATTGACAGGGCAGAATTGAAACTTCCAAAATCAGAACAAATCTCCGGGGAATTTTATCGTAGGGGAGATACGATTCGTTCTGTAGTAAAATCTGTAGAAGTTAAATCAAAGGGTCCTGAAATTATTGTATCTAGAAGCGATAACCATTTTTTATTTAAACTATTTGAAATGGAAGTTCCGGAAATAGAAGAAGGATTGGTGGAAATTCAAGCCATTGCCAGACAGCCAGGGACTCGGGCAAAAATAATTGTCAATTCACATGACAAAAGAGTGGATGCAGTCGGTGCCTGTGTAGGGATGCGTGGAAGTAGAATTCAAGCGGTCGTGCGGGAATTAAGTAACGAAAAAGTGGATATCATTCCCTTCAGCAAACGCTCAGAAATTTTAATTTCACGGGCACTTGCTCCTGCAAAGCCAATTGATCTTTACATTGATGATGACCGAAAATACTGTGTTGCTATTTTCAATGAAGATGATTTGGATATCGCAATCGGAAAAGGAGGGATGAATATTAATTTAGCAAGTCGTTTAGTTGGATATCGAATCGATGCATTTAGTGAAGCTGAATACGAAAAACAGAAAAAAGAACAAAATACAATGCTTAACGACTTAGACGATATCACTCCGGAGATTACGTCCAAGCTTGAAAAGTTTGGTATTAATACTATTTCTGAACTTCTTACCGCAGATGAAGAAAAAATCACAGGTGAAGATGAGGGTATATCGAAAGAGTCTCTTGAGGTTCTTTATAATTCTATTCAAAAGTTTTTGGAAGATGATTCATCTAAGGAAGCATTAAACATCCCTGAAAAAGAGTTGATTGAGGAAAATTCCTAACCGTATGCTAGCCATTATAGACTCAATGTATATCCAATTATTAATAAACTTACAAGATGATATGAATATAGGAAATTCATTATGCGTATAGATACAATTATCTTTTCCCCAGTAGCTTATTGTATCGTTTCAAATAATTAAGCTTAAATGAGAATATTTCAAATAGCAAAAGAATTAAATATTTCCCATAAGGGAATTATTACGTTTTTAAAAACGAAAGGTTTAAAGGTTGGATTAATGGATTCAATTGATGAACAAGTTCATCATTTGATTTTATCAGAATTCTCAAAAGAAAAAGAAACAGTTGACCGCTATAGAAAGGAACAGGTACGAAAAGAAATTCATGATTCCAGAATTCGCCGAAAACAAAAAGAAAAATCCAAATTAAAAATCTTATCAATCAATGAACAACGAAATATTGAAGAAAAAGAAGTAGCGAAAATAAAAGCTCGGAAAGCTGAAGAAAAAAAACAAAAACAGGAAGCGGACAAAAAGAAATTAGAGAAAGAAAAATCAAAAGCAAAAAAAGAGCAACAAAAAAAGAAGATTGTAAAGCCAAAGGCTGACCTCGTTAAAAGTAAGAAAAGGAAAATGAGAAAGATCGAAATTGCAGATATAGAATCTGAAATCGGTCAGATGGGACGGAAACGAGTCGAAAAAGAAGTGGGTATAAAAAAGGTAAAAGAAGCACCAAAAAATGTTAAAGATATGGTGAAAAAGACCTTGGCGAAGATGGATACAAAATCCCGTAAAAAAGATTATAAAAAAGACAAGGAAATCGGAGAAATATCCTCGACGGATACCATAAAGAAAACTATTAATATTCCTGAATTCTCCAGCGTTGACGAGTTAGCAAAAACATTTCATTCTACCCCAAGTGAAATCATTCAAAAGTGTATCGGATTGGGAGTTCTGGCGACGATCAATCAACGTTTGGAATGGGATGTAATTGAATTGATAGCGGAAGAATTTGAATTTACGGCCGAAAAAATTAGTGACGTAGGTGAAGAAATGTTCACGCTAAAAGAAACCGATGAAGATAGAGCCAACGCAAGATCAAGAGCCCCTGTCGTGACTATAATGGGGCATGTGGACCATGGAAAAACCTCACTTTTAGATTTTATCAGAAAAACCAATATCGTTGCTGGAGAGTCCGGAGGAATTACTCAACATATTGGGGCATATAAAGTGGAATTAGAGGACGGAAATTATATTACTTTTTTAGATACTCCCGGACACGAAGCGTTTACTGCCATGAGAGCCAGAGGCGCACAGGTTACAGACATCGTCATTTTGGTTGTTGCTGCTGATGACAGCGTCATGCCCCAAACCATTGAAGCTATCAATCATGCTAAAGCCGCAAATGTACCGATGATGATTGCAATCAACAAGATTGATAAACCCGGGGCAGACATCGACAAGGTTAAACGTGAATTATCGGACCATGATGTTTTGGTTGAGGACTGGGGAGGGAAAATACAAAGTGTTCCTGTTTCAGCAAAAACCGGTGAAGGCGTAGATGAAATCATGAGCGGTATATTATTAGAAGCGGAAATGTTGGAATTGAAATCAAACTTTGATACCTTGGGTCGGGGAACTATCATAGATTCAAAACTAGATAAAGGACACGGACCTATGGCGACTGTGTTAATTAGAAAAGGAACCATTCAGGTTGGAGATCCATTTTTATGTAGTGATTATTCCGGAAAAATTCGGGCGATTATGAATGAAAGAGGACAAAGAATAAAATCTGCTTTTCCTTCGGATGCTGTTCAAATATTAGGTTTTGATCAAGTTCCACAGGTTTCCGATATCATTGCTGTTGTTAAAAATGAAAAAGACCTAAAAAGAATTTCTTCCGATAGACAAAGAATCAGAAGAGAAATAGATCACCGTAAAATTTCTACACACTCATTGGATGAAATGTCTTCCTTGATTCGAGAAGGAAACATAAAATCATTACCTCTCATAATAAAGGGAGATGTTGATGGAAGTATTGAAGCACTTTCTGAAACGTTAAACAAACTTCAAACTGAAGAAGTTCAAGTTAAAGTGATACATAAAGCAGTTGGTATGGTAACAGAATCTGATGTATTGCTTGCCGAAGCTTCCCAAGCGGTGATCATTGGATTTCATGTTCAAGTTGCATCCAATGCTAAACTTCAGGCAAAACAAACCGGTGTTGAAATCAGAACGTATAATATCATTTATGATGCAGTCGAAGAAGTAAAACTGGCGTTAGAGGGATTACTAGAACCGGAAATTAAAGAAGAAATTACTGGAAAGGCAGTAGTGCAAGCACAATTTAAAATTCCAAAAATTGGATTTATTGCAGGATCAAAAGTAACTGAAGGATTAATAAAACGAAGTGATAAAGCTAGATTAATCAGAGATAAGAAAGTCATTTTAGATAAATGTGATATTACATCCTTAAAAAGATTTCAAGAAGATGTGAAAGAAGTAAAAGAAGGATTAGAATGTGGAATTGGATTATCAGACTCATCAAAATATCTCGAAGGGGACATTATTGAAGTTTTTGAAATTATCACCATAAAAAGGAAACTTGAACTCACTTGAAACCACAAAGACCCTTTAAAAGAACAGATCGGGTTAAAGAACAAATATTACAAATTATTACAGATACTGCAACCAAACATATTGACCTTTCACCACTAGGATTTATCACGTTTACTAATATAGTTGTCTCACCAGATTTTCGTTCTGCAAAAATAAATTATAGTGTATTAAATCCAACACTACCCAAAAAAAATATTAATGTAAAATTAAATCATAAAGCCAAAGGCTTTAAAAAATATTTGGGAATGGAGTTACGAATCAAAAACATACCGGATATTCAATTTTTCTACGATGACTCTTATGATTATGCTGAAAAAATGAGTCAAAAAATACAAAATCTTGGAATTCCCAGTGACGATGATACTGAATGTTTATAAACCTGTAGGATGGACATCTGCTGACGTGGTGAGAAAGGTAAAGAAATTTACTAAAGAAAAAAAGGTGGGACATGGCGGCACCTTAGATCCATTTGCAGAGGGTGTTTTAATTGTAGGTACAAATAAAGATACGAAAAATCTTACATCCATAACTGCCATGTCAAAAACTTATGAAGGGAAAATTCAGCTCGGTGTTGAAACAGATACGTTGGATGTAACCGGAACGGTGGTTAATAAAGTACCCATTCCCCAATTGAATAAAACCAAAATTAACCGTGTATTTTTAGACTTCATAGGTGATTCCCTTCAAATTCCACCTGCATTTTCCGCCAAAAAAATTAATGGAGTCCGTTCGTACAAAATGGCAAGGCAAGGGAAAAGAGTTACCCATAAACCTGTTCCCATTCACATTTTCTCACTCAACCTTTTAACATTCAATCGGGAGTCGATACATTTTTCTGTAAAGTGTTCAAAGGGTACATATGTTCGTGTACTGGCGAAAGATATCGCTAAAAAATTAGGCACAGTCGGTCATTTAAAAACATTAATCAGGACCGCCATTGGGGCTTATTCACACCGAGAATCAAGGCACATTTCCGAATTAGAAAAATCATGGAAACCTATTTCGAACTAACCTCAGTTCCACCGTGTCAAGAATCCGTTCTTACGATTGGAAGTTTCGATGGATTGCATCGTGGACATAGGGAAATTATAAACCGAACCGTAAACATAGCTAAAGGAGAAAACGTTCCTTCAGTTGTAGTTACATTCGATCCTCATCCTCGACATATTTTAAACTATGAACATTCCAAACTTCCATTAATCATGGATTTAGAGAATAAGTTAACATTATTAAAATCGTTAGATGTTGATATCGTATTAGTTATTCCGTTCACGGATGATTTTTCAAAACTATCAGCCACTGATTTTTTAAAAGATTTAATTGAAAATATTTTTCATCCAAATGATATTGTTATCGGGTACGATCATCATTTTGGTCATGGTAGAACTGGAAGTCCCCTGTTTGTTAAAAACTATGGAGAATCAGCTGGAATCAATGTAGAAATTGTTCAAGCCATTTCAGATGAGGGATCTGTTATTTCCAGTACTCGAATTCGAGAACAAATTCGTGCCGGATATATTCGCCGTGCAAATTTTGAGTTAGGATGGATATACGGATTTAATGCCCAAGTTGTCACGGGATCGGGAAGGGGAAAGTCACTCACCTTTCCTACAGCAAATTTCATTCCATTAGACCCCAACCAGTTGTTACCAAAAAATGGAGTGTATTTTACAAGGGGAAGAGTTGTTGGGAAACAATTGTATGGAATGTGTAACTTGGGGACACGACCTACGTTTGAAGAAGGCGAATTTGTAATGGAAGTCCATTTCTTTGACTTCGGTGAACCTAACTTATATTCACAAAATATCAGAATAGAATTTTTAGAACGGATTAGGGATGAACAAAAATTTGAATCCAAACACGATTTAATCGCTCAATTAAAAATAGATAGACAGAATTGTAATGGTCTATTGGACAAATATTTATAGGAGAAAACATGACATTAACAGTTGAAAAAAAACAAGAAATTATTAAACAGATTGGACAGGATGAAAAAGACACCGGATCGTCTCAGGTACAAATTGCCCTAATGACACAAAGGATTCGGGATTTAACCGACCATTTGAAAATACATAAAAAAGATAATCACTCAAGGCATGGGTTAGTTAAACTCGTTTCAAAAAGGAAAAAACATTTGAAGTATTTACGAAGAACCAGCCCTGAAAATTATAAAAAGGTAATAACAGAGCTTAAGATAAGAGGATAAATAAGAAAATGATTAATAAATCAAAAAATATCGGCGGAAAAGAATTGTCGATAGAAACGGGTAAAATTGCCCGTCAGAGTAATGGTTCGGTCATCGTTTCGTACGGAGAAACTACCATACATGTTGCAGTAAATGCAGAGAAAGAACCGAGGGAAGATATAGATTTTTTCCCCTTGCAAGTGGAATATAGAGAAAAACATTATGCAGGAGGTAAAATTCCAGGGGGATTTTTTAAACGTGAAGCAAGGCCCTCGGAGCATGAAGTATTGACGAGTCGGTTAACCGATCGTCCCATAAGACCCTTATTTCCAAAAGGATTTAAAAATGAAACTCAAGTCATTATAACGGTGATTCAGAGTGATGGTGAAAACATGGCAGATGTGTTAGCAGGAGTAGGTGCATCAGCTGCATTAATGCTTTCATCCATTCCATGGAACGGACCCATTGCTACGGTCCGAGTTGGTCGAATAAATGGAGATTTTATCATTAATCCAACCCGTACCAAACAGATGGAATGTAATTTAGATTTAATCGTATCTGGGAATGAAGAAACCGTTGTGATGGTGGAAGGAGAAGCGGAAGAAGCAACTGAATCAGAAGTATTAGAAGCGTTAAAATATGCTCATATTTCCATAAAAGAAATTATAGAACTTCAAAAAGATTTTTTAAGTGAAGCAGACATCATAAAAGATGAAATAAGTCACTCTGAGGAAAATCAATCTCTGAATCAAGCCATAGAAGAAATTCTGGGAAATCAAATAAATGATATAATTCAAATTCAAGAAAAATCAAAAAGGGCAAATGCAAAAGATGCGTTAATGAATTCTGTATTGGATTCCTTAGAGGATAAATTTCCTGAAGAAGAAAAAGCCATTACCGAATATATTAATGACAAATTCAAGGCAGGTTTTCGTGAGCAGATACTTAGTTCTGGAAAACGAAGTGATGGACGACAAACATCCGATATTCGTCCCATCACGATTGAAACTGGCTTGTTATCAAGAACGCACGGTTCAGCTTTGTTCACTAGAGGTGAAACTCAGGCATTAGTGGTGATCACGTTAGGAACGAAACGAGATGAACAAATCATTGATTCCATGGATGAAGATTATAAAAAGAATTTTTATCTTCATTATAATTTTCCTCCATACTGTGTCGGAGAAACAGGTAGAATTGGATTTACAAGTCGTCGTGAAATTGGTCATGGACATTTGGCACAACGGGCATTAAGTCCTGTACTCCCTGAATATGATGATTTTCCATATACCATTCGATTGGTCTCGGAAATAATGGAGTCAAACGGTTCATCTTCTATGGCATCAGTCTGTGGAGGATCACTTTCTTTGATGAGTGCGGGAGCACCAATTCGTGGGCATGTAGCTGGAATTGCCATGGGTCTGATCAAAGATGGAGATCGACATGCAATCTTGAGTGATATCATGGGAATGGAAGACCATTTAGGTGATATGGATTTTAAAGTTGCAGGAACCCGGAAAGGAATTACAGCCATTCAACTTGATCTAAAAATCGAAGGAATTTCTTTTGAATTGATGGAAAGTGCCATGAAACAGGCCCACGATGGACGAATGCATATACTTGGACTTATGGAAGATTCTATTTCTAAACCTAGTGAAATTTCAAAATATGCACCTCGGATTCTATCCATTCAAATTAACCCGGAAAAAATTGGTGCTTTGATAGGTCCCGGTGGAAAAAATATCAAAAAAATCATTGAAGATACTGAATGCGATATTAATGTGGATGATGATGGAATCGTAACTATTTCCGGAGAAAATACAGAGAAATGCCAAGATGCGATGGTGTTGGTGGAAGCCATCACTATGGAGCCAGAAGTTGGACAGGAATTTGATGGAACCGTAACTCGTCTCATGACCTTTGGTGCATTTGTTGAATTTGCTCCCGGTCGTGAAGGATTGGTCCATATTTCTGAAATGGAATGGAAACGAGTAGAAAAAGTTGAAGATGTTTGTAAACCCGGTGATTCAATGAAAATTAAATTGATTAAAATTGATGACCAAGGTCGTTTAGACTTCAGCCGAAAAGCACTGCTTCCTAAACCGGAGGGTTATGTGGATCGTCCTAAAAAACCAAGACGGAATGTCAATAGAAATGGAGGAGGAAGACAAAAGTCATTTGGAAAAAAACGGAGATTTTAATCCTATAAATTCAATCAGTCCTTCAAAATATTTTTTAATATGAGTTTGTTGGTTTTCTCCGAATAAAATTAATAAAATAAGCTATCTGAAGTCTTATACACGAGCCTCAATTTGGTTTTATAATTATAAACAATGATCTGTTATAAATGAAAAAACCATTTTATATTAATCCAAATATTAGAAAAATGGAGTATGCGGTGAGAGGTGTAATCCCTCAAAAAGCAGCAGAAATGAATCGACAAGGACTTGATATTATTCCATGTAATATTGGAAATCCCCAAGCTCTGGGTCAACCTGCATTATCCTTTTATCGCCAAGTCTTATCCCTACTAGAATATCCTGAGTTAAATAAAAATAGTGAAATCCAAAATTCATTACTCTTCAGTCAAACTGCTTTAGATTATTCCCACAATATTTTAGATAAAATGGAAATAGGCATGGGTGCTTATTCCGATAGTAAAGGACATCGTTTTATTCGTGAAGCCATCGCTAAGTTTATCGATAATAGAGACGAGGTGGAAAACAATAATGGAATACCTTCTAACCCTGAACATATTTTTCTGACTGATGGTGCCAGTGAAGGAGCCAAAAATATACTGGAAATATTGATTACAAAACAGAATGATGGAATTATGATTCCCGTTCCTCAATATCCACTTTATTCGGCTACCATTCAGAGATGTGGTGGTACTCAAGTCAATTACTATCCAGATGAAGAAAATGGGTGGCTTTTAAGCAGAGAAGAATTGGAACATAGTTTTTCGAAAGCATCATCAAATGGAATTAATATTAGAGCGATTGTGGTGATCAATCCGGGAAATCCAACTGGTGCTGTATTAAACAAAAAATGTGTGAATGAGATTGTTAATTTTGCCAATGACAAACACATTTCCATTATCGCTGATGAAGTATATCAGGAGAATACATATTCTGAACCGTTTAATTCCTTTAATAAAGCAACGTGGAATTTTCCTGACGTTCCATTATTTTCCTTACACAGTGTATCAAAAGGATTTTATGGGGAATGTGGTCATCGAGGTGGATATATGGAAGTGAGAAATGCACCCAATGTTGAAGGGACAAATCAATCAATTTATGACGTGCTTTTTCGCCAAGCATCTGTCAATCTTTGTTCCAATACCACCGGACAAATATTGACTTATTTAATGGTAACTCCACCTCCCTTAAATACAAAAGCTGGACAAGCCCATCAATCCGAAATTAAAGTCATTCTTAATAATTTATATGATAAAGCATTGATGATAAAAAATGCATTTGATCAAATGGAAGGAGTGAAATGTTACGGAGATATCGGTGCTATGTATTTGTTTCCTAGATTGAATATGCTTCCACCAAATATGACGGATTTTGATTATTGCATGGCATTGTTAAAGGAAACCGGATTGGTTACGGTGAATGGAGAAGGTTTTGGACAAAAACAGGGAACCCATCATCTTAGGATTGCATTTTTACCCCCAAAATCAATGCTTGAATCTGTATTACCCAAATGGATTGATTTTCATCATTCTTTTCTTAATCGTTCATTGTAGAATTAAATTTTACTCACACAATTCAATATATTTATTTGTGTCATTAATGTTTATTCATTAAGTTAAAGTAACAGTTTAATAAAAATAAGATTCGTTGAGTTCTGTAAATACCCATATTAAAAAATTATATTATTCAATTTCTGAAGTCAGTAAGATTACTGGACTTAAACAATATGTTCTCAGATATTGGGAGACTGAATTTTCACAGCTTAAACCACCGAAAAATAGAGCGGGAAATAGAACGTATCGTCAAAAAGATATTGACGTTATAGAGACTATCCGTGATTTATTATATAATAAAAAATTTACAATTGATGGGGCCAGAAAACAGCTTGAGTCGCCGGATGAATCATCGAAGCTAATTGCTGAGGAAGAGGATAGAAAGTCTCCAGAAATTGATACTGAACTTTTGGATAAACTCAAGCAGGAATTGAGAGAAATTATAAAAATTATAAAAGGATAAATTTATATGAATCGGAGCGTAGCGTAGCCCGGTAGCGCACCTGAATGGGGTTCAGGGGGTCGTGAGTTCAAATCTCGCCGCTCCGACACTGTTAACATGGTCATTTTATTGACGAGAAACCACCATTAGTTTGGTGGTTTTATTTATCTGTTTTATAACGGCTAAATATGGTTCTTTATGGATAAAAATGACGCCAAATGACACACTTTAATTTCAATCAAGGTGAAACAATTTACTTACATCCTCTAAAATCTGAAGATTGTTTCATTTTCTCTGTAAACAGATGATTCCACTCTCAAAGTGGTTTCATTTCATTTTTATTTTAGGTTAAATTTTCGGTTATGAATACAATTGAAATCTTAGAAAAATTAAAAAATCCCGATTATGTTCCAGATGGAAATACCAAGGATGAACTTGAAATGTTGGTTAGAGAAGGAAAATCTCTATCCGGTGTTAATTTAAAATTTTCGAATTTGCAGGATGCAAATCTTGTGGAAGCAGATTTAAGTCATTGTGATTTAACACGTGCTAATCTAAAAGGAGCACATCTCTTCGGAGCCAATTTGGAGAATGCGATTCTGTATAAAGCCAATCTTGATGATGCAAATTTGAAAAATTCAATTCTAACCAATTGTCATATTTTGGGGGCAAATTTTGCTGATGCTAAGCTTGAAAATATACATTTAGGATCGGAAGGAAAACTGATATATGAACTTGAAGGAGAGAAGGAAAAGGATTTTTCCAAAGCAAAATTAAAATTTAAAGAAGCAGAGGAAGTATATCGATCCATGAAATTGACCCTTCAAAGTCAATCTTTGGGTGAAGATGCGGGCAATTATTTTATAAGAGAAATGATTTGCAAAAGGAAACAGCATTCAAAATTTTCATTTTTTAGAATGTTATCAAAGTTTGTTTATATCAGTACAGGCTATGGTGAAAGTATTTACAGAATTTTAGTCACTATTGGTGCCATTATCATTGTCAGTGCATTTTTGTATGGAATCGAAGGGGTGAGTTATGGAGATAATACATTAGGATTTTTCTCTAGTGATTTTACTCTATTAGATACAATCGGGAATTTGATTTATTTCAGCGTTATCACTTTTACAACGGTTGGATTTGGAGAGATTACGCCCATAGGTCCGTTTGGAAAATTCTTGACAATCTTTGAAGGGTTAATCAGTGGTGTGATTTTGACCATTTTGATTATAGCCATGTATCGCCGGATGATGGATCGTTAACATGTATAAATCCATCAATGTGTTAGGCGGTGAATTGAAACCTTGTTGTAATGATCCAAAAACAGGATTTTTCAGAAATGGGAAATGTGATACCTGTAAAGATGATATAGGCATTCATACGGTATGTGTCATGGTTACAAAGGAATTCTTATCGTTTTCAAAAAAAATGGGAAACGATTTATCAACCCCTATGCCCGCATATAATTTCCCGGGATTAAAACCGGGTGATAAATGGTGTCTTTGTGCTTCAAGATGGAAAGAGGCATATATTCATAATTTAGCTCCTCCAGTGTATTTGGAATCGACCCATCATGAAACATTGAAATACATCGAATTATTAGAATTACAACAATGTGTTATGAATTGAATTCTTTTTTTTAATGAACACAAATAATAACAAGTTTAGCAGACTTTCAATTGAAAAATCAAACGAATTAATTAAACATAATTCCAATTTGACCATTGCAGATATCCGAGATAAACAATCTTTTGAAACAAGTCGGATTCCTAATGCCATTCATATAACCTCAGAATCCGTCTATGATTTTCTAGAAAAAACCGATAAGGAAATGCCATTATTGGTGTATTGTTATCATGGAAATTCAAGCATACAAGCTGCAGACTATTTTGCCAGAAATGGATTTAAACAGGCGTATAGCATGGATGGAGGATATTCGGAATATGAAAAACGGTATGCTTCGGATTGAGGTTCATGAGATTAACTATAAGTTTTCTTATATTTTCCTCTGCATCGTTTATTTTAGCTCAAGATGAATGTGATGGAGTTAGATACGCAACTGAATTGTTTCCTGACATTTCAACTACATACAATATAGAATTTGGGGAAAATATTACAGAGGACATTTTAGGATTTGAATATACTCAAACTCTTTATTTAGATGTATACGAATCGGAAAGTGATGAACTCACAGATAGACCGCTTGTCATTTTTATGTTTGGAGGCGCATTTATTGGTGGGTCAAAAAATTCCCCGGTAATGGTAGAACTTTGCACCCGTTATGCAAAAATGGGATATGTTGCTGCTTCAATT
This sequence comes from uncultured bacterium, assembly GCA_964496365.1. Taxonomy (GTDB): domain Bacteria; phylum Fidelibacterota; class Marinisomatia; order Marinisomatales; family AB-629-J13; genus AB-629-J13. The sequence continues at coordinate 1,993 of CAZBZK010000033.1, read as the reverse complement.
GATTATCGAATCACACCCACTTTAATCTGGAATGGAACTGCAGAAAATGCATATAAAGCAGTCCTAAAAGCTATTCATGATTTAAAAGCAGCCATACGTTTTTTCAGAATGAATGATGAATTGAATGATAATTTCAAAATTGACACATCCCGAATTTATGCAGGAGGTTCATCTGCCGGAGCTATTGCATCTATCAATGCTGCTTATATCAATAATTCAAATGAAATTCCTGAAGAGATTTACGATTTTGTTATAGAAAACGGAGGGTTGGAAGGATTGAGCGGAAATCCGGGATATGATTCAAATTTTAACGGAGTAATAAATTTGTGTGGAGCGATTGGTCACTTCGATTGGATTGTAGCGAATGATATTCCAATTGTATCTGTTCACGGTAACGAAGATACGATTGTTCCTTATGCAGATGAAACAGTCACTCTTTTTGGCATCAATGTGCAGGTGTACGGAAGTTACATCATTCATCAAACCATGATGGAACTTGGAAACCAAAGTGCATTATATACCTTTGAAGGGGCAGGTCATACACCTTATGGATCATCCAGTGAGGATATGAATATCACCATTGAATTCACCCGGGACTTTATGTATGATTTAGTCTGTGATGATTCACTATCAGGTGAAATTTCCATCCAATTTGATACAGATTGGAATTTGGTTGGATTGCCTGTGGAAATGGAAAGTTCAATTGTGGGTGATTTATTTCCTTCATCCATTGAGAATACACTATTTTCCTTTGACCAAGGATATATTCTGGAAACTTCATTAGCTAATGGGGAAGGATATTGGCTTCGATTTGCTGAGGAAGGAACCACCATATTGACCGGTAATTTACTGGATGAGATATCCATCAGTTTAGATGAAGGTTGGAATTTATTATCAGGAATTTCGGAGGACATCTCAATTTATTCTGCCATAGACACTGAAAATATAATTGTTGAAAATACACTTTATGGCTTTTCGGAAGGATATGTAAATTCAGACATCCTTGTTCCGGGACAGGGATATTGGCTTAGGACATACGAAGCAGGTGAAATCACTATTTTATCGTCCAGATGGCAAAAACCAAATATCAAGGATTATAGTTTAAATCATCAAGCTAATTCACTCACTGTAAACGGATTGGATTTATATTTTGGGACGAACATTCATGTTGAAGATGAAATCCATTATAGTTTACCACCTAAACCTCCATTACAGTCGAATGATATACGATTTTCGGGAAATACCAAAGTTTGCGATTCTGATGAATGTGTGATTGAGGTGATGAATGACGGACAACCCCCTATGTTTGATTGGGAAATAAAAAATGGAGAGGTTTGGGAAATAGTTGATGAGAGTGGAAATGTGTTTGAGTGTTCAGAATTTCAGATGATTGAGTCCAGTAAAAATTCAGAAACATTGGTTTTGAGAAAATCCACATTTCCCATAACTCCTGAAAAATTTTCACTTTTATTTGCATACCCCAATCCCTTCAATCCTATTACAACCCTTAGCTATGACCTACCTAAAGGAAGTAATGTGAAACTGGCTATCTACGATATGTTGGGCAATGAGGTTACCACCTTGGTTAACACAACACAACAAGCAGGCTTCAATTCAGTTCAGTGGGATGCTACGGACTCAATGGGCAAACCTGTAAGTGCAGGTGTTTACTTATATCAGATTCAGGCAGGAGACCCTTCGCCAAACTCAGGACATGGTTTTGTGCAGACTAAGAAGATGGTGCTGTTGAAATAGAATTATTAGAAAAAAGTTATTAAACAATAAATAAAAGGATATTATGAAAAACATAAATCTGAAAAATACTATAATAATAATTGTAATAACTGCTGGATTATGGGGCCAGGAGTTTACTACTTCCATTAATGTAGCCGGTGGTTCAGAAGGAGCTAGTTATGACTTGACTTTTGGTTTTAATCCCGATGCAACCGATACTTATGACAGTGATTATGATATGTATGCACCCCCGGCGCCA
>CAZBZK010000032.1:0-15969 GCA_964496365.1 uncultured bacterium | reverse complement strand
ATCGTAACTTCTAAATTAGCAGTGGAGGATACGGTTTGGTATTGCGGAGATAACCCTGTGTTAGCACTCGACCAGCTCCCACTATACGTACGGTATTCATCGTAATCCGATTTTAAATAGGCAGCATAATTTATTCCTGCGGTGCCTGAAAGCCCGGAAAATGATGGAGTGAAATTATCATAAGACGTTGGTGTATTGGTATATGAAGCACCGCTATAATCTGCTTGAATATAAATAAGTTGAGGTTCACTATTGTTTCCCCCCACTCGCCCTACATATAAATTGGTATTGTCCCAAGACAGATACCATGTTGTGGAATTTCCCGGAATATCTTCATTTGTTTCCCAACTCGATCCATTTGTACCTGGTGAGGCTTCATCCTGGTCAGACACATTACCATCTATGTCCAAACCTCGAGTAGTCGTACTTGTAGTTGTTGAAAATAACTGAGGTACTAATATGAACAGTAACCAATATTTGGTCATTCTGATTCTCATTAATTTTTTACTAAGTTTTTCCATAGAATTAGCCCCTTGCGAAACTCAATTATGAGCTACTAACAAGATGTGGGGAAAATTAAAAATAAATCATAAACGTTTCAAAACAAAACTTTTTTACTCATTTTTCAAAATCATCAACCGTTGATCATTACTTCAGCAATACCAGTTTTTGCGTTTTTACAATGTTTTCTGCAGCTAAATGAATAAAGTATATTCCAGCTGATTCCTCAAATCCATTCCAATTTATTTCATGAATTCCTGACGCTTTTTTCTCATTTACCAACTTTTCGATCTCTTTTCCTAACATATCATAAACGATCAATGTCACGGGACCATCCCTTGGTATTTCATAAGAAATTAATGTAACCGGATTAAATGGGTTTGGATATGCTGGATGCAATACGGTTTCATTGGGAATCAAGCGTACGATTGATTCAAACAGTCGGTAACGGGTGTCTCCACCTCCAATTTTAATCGTTCCGGTTCCACTTAATTTATATTCAGTTCCATTGGCATTTTTTAGTATCCATTCCTCGGGACCTTTTACATCATACTCTACATCTATAAACGGATCATGACTTAATATGTTAATGTCTCCAACGTCTCCACATAGTTTCGAATCATCAGAATAACGAACATCTAAATATTGTGTGTTTAATTCATCTGATGTAAAAGGAGGTTTAGGCGGTAAACTGAACCTCTGCCTTTCTCCCTCAGAGAGTTCAATTCCAAAATATAGGTCTTGTGAAATGGCTTTGTCTTCGGGCAACGATAGTTTCAGTCTGTTTCCACTATAATATAGTGGTGGGGTTTTGGCATTTTTTCTGCCATCGAACCTTGAACTTATGGTGATATCACCGGATGAATTTGCATTTAACCAATATCCTTTCCCTGGTTCTAATTCCTCCACATTTACATAGGTACCATTAAATCCATAAAATGTCCCCGACACAATGATTCCATCCGGGTCTAAAAGGGAAGAAACAGGTATGGTTTCAGACATTCCGCTCATGAGATTCCAACCTTCCATTAATGATAACGTCACAGCTTCAATGGCATTTCCAGACACAGTTTGTACTCCTGCATCGTCAAAAAAAAGCCAGTAACCATGGCCGGGGACTAAATTATCGGTTGAATAATAGGTGCCATCGAATCCGTATAAAGTCCCTGAAACAGACTGAGGATAAATTTCTAAATAATTTGAACCCGAATTATTTATGGGTAAAGAAACCATATTCCAGCCCGAAAGATAATCTACATCAATTTCAATTTCTCCTCCTTCATCCCAATTTTTATAATTAGTGAAAATTCGTGCTGAAGACGATGGAATAAAATAATCAGAAAATGTGCCGGACTCTGAATTCAATTGAGTATCCTCAATAAATTCATACCAAACCCCTGCGTATGGGAAAGGCAAACTGGAAATAATCTGGTCAAAATTGTTAAAATTCATTACACAATACACCGTTTGTCCTAATCCAGAATCATGGCGTTTCATACCCATAATTTTTTGAGAATTATCCAAGTGAATGATTTCAAGGTTTCCTCCTCGAATTACTTCCCAATTATTTCTCAACCAAATTAATTTTTGATAATAATCGAACAAATCGGATCCTTCAGGTGTATTAAGATTTTCCCATTGCAGTGGCTGAGGACTCAAGCTTTTTGGTGAATTTTGTCCAAACTCTTCTCCGTGATACATCATTGGAGTTCCCGTTCCCATAAATAATGCTGCCGCACCTAATTTTGATTTATTATATGCTTCCACCAAATTCATTCCTACATAGGTCAACCCTTCATATACAATTCGGGTTTCATCGTGACTCACCATATAATTACAAGGCTGTGTGTGGAGGGACCAACCTTGTGACCACCATTGTAAATGATTTTGTAAGTCCCACATATTTGAAGCATATCCCATCAAATTATTAAAAAATGAATGGTGGTATGAATAATCCCAACCCGCATCAAAATCAGAATTGTTAATTTGATAAGGATTGTCTTCTTCTGCAATTAGAATTAAAGTAGGATCCCTGTCATCAAGAATATCTGCATAAAAAGAGGAGCCGTTTTCATCACCTCCCCAACCAATTCCAGTGGTTACATCAAATCTAAATCCATCAGCATGATAATCGTCCACATAAGTGAATAACACATCAGAAATATGTTTCCACGAACGATATGATCTCCCATCCACATCATGCCAATGCTGTAATTTATATCCCCACGGGGATTCTTCATTTTGAAAATATGGACACTGTGAATAATTATGATCCTCATAATTCCAGTTGTTTTCCGGATGATACAGCTGAAACATGGGTGATGAACCCCATAAATGATTGAATACCACATCAAAAATGACTGCAATGCCATGTTCGTGTGCTGAATTAACAAGCTCTTTTAACTCATTGGGAGTTCCATAGCTGGACTCCGGTGCCATATAAAATGAAGGATTATAGCCCCAGGACCAATCACCTTCGAACTCGTTTATGGGCATTAATTCGATGGTATTTATTCCTAAATTATTGAAATATCCTTCATTGATTTTTTGAGTTACTTCTTGAAATGTTCCGGTATTAATGGGGTCGCCTTTGAAATCTCCGATATGCATTTCATAAATGATTACATCTTTTTGTTCAGGGCGGACAAATGCTTGATCTGTCCATTCAAATTCTGGCTCTCCCACAGAGAATACAGTCTTTGCATGTTGGTAATTTCCGCTTTCCCATTGTCCCGATGGATCTACCCATGTTACATCTTTTGACCATGGATCAGCCATTAATTTCTCTCCATCAACGTTATATTGGTATTCATAATCACCATCTTCTAATTCAGTTTGGTACCACCACAAACTATCTCCCGACAAGTTCATAAGCTCACCTTCAGGAAATTGTTGATTCCAACTTCCTTTTACTGCTACAAAATTTTTAAAAGGAGCAAACAATGCAATCGAAACCGTTTGTCCCGTTACAATCACCCCATCTTTTACGCCTTCAGGAACAGGTTCACTAATCACGTTTGGCAACAGATATAATTCTCTAAATAGATAGGATGCCCCTCCATTTCCGTTGGTTGCAATAACAATAAATACCGATTGTCCAAATTGATTAGATTCCGGTGTCCAGGTAAGTTCAAAGGGAGAGGAATTATCATTTCCGATTAACTGGCCATTTAACCAAAATTCCACATTCAAAGCGGAACCGATGACCTGAAATGTAATGGGAGGCTGAACAACGTCTCCATCATCAGGAGTAGGAGAAACAAAAAACACATAGGGATCATCTTCACCGATGGTGTAATCCAAATAAATGTCATAAAACAAAACTTGACCGATTGAATTTGAATCCCATGAACCATCTTCCCATCGAATTCCAAATTTCACAGAGTTTACTACCTGTTCTCCTGAGGAAAAAGGTCCAAGTATGGTACTAAAAATATTTTCATCCATACTTGCCAGTGGTGAAAATACCATTTCATTTTCAGCGTATGATCCTTCGTTCCAATAGGACTCGATGGGCATTTCTTGACCATTTCCTGTATTGACATTCCATCCAATTTCACCCCCTTGGACACTATTCTGAATCAAGATTGTAATTTCATCATTAGGACCCGGGTTGAAAGGAGTCCAGGAATAATTCAAGTTTATATGCCAATCAATACCCATTCCACCGTTATTATCCCAATTCCCATCTAAGTCGGTGAATACAAAATCCAAAATATCAGCTTCAAGCGGAATATCATATTCATAACGCCACCAGCCATTACCCAATTCCGGGGCAAAAGACATGGGAAAATCCTCGGTTTCCTGCCATCCATTGAATCCTAAATGAACATAAACTTGGATCGTGTTGTTCGGTAAACTTCCCTCAATATGATTGTAAAAAATGGTTACTGTTTCTCCGGGATTTGGATTTCCCGGCTCCCAATAGACCAAACTTTGTGCGGATAAAAAATTTATCAACAAAAAATTCATAAATGTAAGTGATTTCATCGTTTCCCTAGTAAATAATTTATTAGTAACTCATCATTGAGTTACTGTTTGATGTTAAAATTACAAATTAAAGTTATTACACGCCTACTTTTGAAATAATTTATAGCCTTTTTCAATCTGAAAAGTTGTTCTATATCACAAATTAAAAAATTGTGGAATAATAGTATAGAATTTTCTCTGTTTATAATTTTCTATTTTAACTGAAAATCCAAAGCTTAACGTTGCTATAATCTTGAATATGTGTCCCAATCAAAAAAATGAAGTGCATTCACATCCATGATCAATTCTATTTCACTTCCGGTGCGAAAGGACTGGTTTGTTTTTAATAATGCAGAAATTGGATTGTTACCACATTGGGAATGAATAATAGCCAACGAACCAAGATTCTCAACTAAATTCACAAGACATGAGATTGTATTTTCAGGATCTTTAATTTCTGCAAAATAATTATCATGAAGATTTTCAGGTCTTATTCCCAAAATAATTTTTTGTGTGTTTCGAATTGAATCTGCATTTTTTATTTTTTTTAGATTAATTTTTAAAGAGTTACACTCAAAATATATTTCATCATTTTCTGAGGTAATTTCTCCTTTTAATAAATTAATGGGAGGCATTCCAATAAATTCAGCTACAAAGACATTATTCGGTTTATTATACAAATTTTCAGGAGTGTCAATTTGTTGAATCTCTCCTTTGTCCATGATACAAATTCTGTCTGCCATGGTCATAGCTTCGGTTTGATCGTGGGTTACATAAATCATGGTTGTATTCAAATGGTTATGAAGTTTTTTAATTTCAAGCCTCATTTCCTGCCTAAGTTTGGCATCCAAATTAGACAAAGGCTCATCAAATAAAAATACTTTTGGGTGTCGAACTAATGCCCTACCAAGAGCGACTCGTTGGCGTTGTCCACCGGATAATTCCTTTGGTTTTCTTTCTAACAAATCTGTGATTTGTAAAATTTCTGCAGATTCCATCACTCGCTTTCTTATATCTAATTTGTCCTTTTTTCGTATGTGCTGACTAAATGCTAAATTTTCAAAAACTGTCATAGTTGGATACAAAGCATAATTTTGAAATACCATTGCCACATTTCGTTTTGATGGATCTACACCATTCACGGGTTTTTTATCAATGAATACATCTCCTGAACTTGGTGTTTCCAATCCAGCAATAATCCGTAGTAATGTAGATTTTCCACACCCTGAAGGACCTACAATTACCATAAATTCACCGGGTTGAACCTCGAGGTTAATATTTTTTAACACAAGTTGATTCCCAAATGTTTTTGATACTGTTTTCAGAGAAACACCAGCCATAACTACCCCTTTACACTCCCAACCGTTAATCCCGATATCAAGAATTTAGAGAGTGAAATAAATAGAATCGTAACGGGAATACTTACTACTACGGCACCGGCTGCGTACAATCCCCATTGAGTAGCCAAACTTGCCTGAAATGATTTCAATCCCAATGGTAGCGTATATAATTGAGGATCTTGTAACACAATCGCTGCCACCACATATTCACTCCAACTTGCCATGAAGCTAAATAAAGCAGTAATAACCAATGCAGGAATAGATACCGGTAAAATAACTTTTCTGAATGCGGTAAATTGATTGCATCCGTCCATTCGTGCGGCTTCTTCCATGGCGATGGGAATCGTATCGTAATACCCTTTCATTTGCCAAATACAAAACGGGAGTGCAGTAGAAGAGTATATGACAATGAGTCCAAGGTAAGAATTCATGAGACCTAATTTTGCTAACACAATGAAAAATGGTAGGAGTAGCATTGTTGCAGGAAACATCTGGGTCATGAGTACCGATGACATTATTACTTTTTTACCCATGAAATTAAATCGGGATAATGCGTACCCTGCAGTAGATGCTAAAACAACTCCCGTAGCAGTAACCACAAAACTAATGAGAAATGAATTTTTCATCCAAATAAGAAAATCTGTATCTGAAAAAAGTGTAAAATAAGACTTCAAACTCGAATCTGAGTTCCATATCGCTAATGAACGGGTTTGAAATGCATCATCAGTTCGTAATGAAACACCTAAAATATTTAATGCTGGATAAAGTGTTGCCAAGGTAAACAAAACTAAAAATGAAAAAATAAATATAGTTTCTATCTTTTTTCTCATGTTGATTTAGGTAACTGATTCCAATTTGAATTTCTTCATAAACAAAAGTGTAAAGGATGCTAAAATTAAAAAAATGATCATAGATAAGGCAGCTGCATATCCATATCGATATAAATTAAAAGCTGCTTTATATACATAACTCACCAAGATATGTGTCAAATCAGACGGCTCACCCCCATTGCTCACTAACCACACGATGTTTATATTGTTAAAGGTCCAAATACTTCCCAAAATGATGGCTGGAACCATGACCGGTTTAATCATAGGAATGGTGATTTTCAAAAACTGTTGCCATCGGGAAGCACCATCTACTTGAGAAGCTTCGTACATTTCGTTTGGAATAGATTGTAAACCACCAAGTGCCACAACCATCATAAAAGGAAATCCCAACCAAATATTTGTAATGATACACGCCGAAAAAGCTTCCAAAGGTTGGCTCAACCATTGAATAGGTGAGATACTAAAAAATTTATTCAAAATTAAATTCACAGACCCATATTCCTGATTAAACATACCTCTCCAAGTCAATGCAGCTATGTACTGAGGTAATGCCCATGGGATAATCAGCAATGTTCTCAATGATTTTTTTGCCGGTAAGGTTCGATTTATTAGAACAGCTAAACACACGCCCAAAGTAACATGAAAACTGATATTGACAAAAGTCCACACGATTGTTTTAAGAAATAGTGAATAAAATTTAATATCCACTAAAACGTTCAAAAAATTATGAAATCCCACAATCTGCCAATCTTTAAAGGATCTTAAACTAAAATTAGAAACCGATATAACCAAATTGTATCCAAACGGAAAAAGAATCACTACCATTATTCCAATAAAAGCAGGAAATAGCATCCAATAGGCAAATTTATTTTCTTGATATGAAATCAATAATAATTTTTTTTTCATCCAGATTAGACACCCAAAAATCAATACACCTAAAAAAAAGATTATTTTGATTATTTTTTCTTGGATTCCCGGTGATATCACGTGATTCATTATTTGTATTTGTTCTAATGCTTTTTCTTGAGAATCGGCTGCCGCAGAGGAAGGTGCTTTGGTCCCTGCAAGTACAGATTGATACTCACCTCTCAAAGCATCCCAAATCGCCCTTAATTCTGGCACAACAGGCATGGGACGTCCGTGTTCAATAATGCCTGCATTTTCCATGAGTAATTCATTGGTCTTTACCACCGAAGCATCCAATACTGCCAATGATGAAGGCTGTGTATTTAATCGATTTAGGTAATAAGATTGAACCTCAGGACTCGTTAAATATTTTAATAATTCAATGGTGTGCATCAACGTTTCACCTGATGTATTCCGATTTATAGAATAACCTTTTGTGCTGACCAATGGGGTAGGATACTTCCCCGTCCTTGAGACTTTGGGTAAAGGAGCGATTCCAAAATCGATTCTTCCTTTATAATCTCCCCAACTCCAGTCACCATTAATTATCATGGCCGCTTTACCTGTTTTGAATAAAGCATTTGCTGTTTCGTAATCACATTCTTTTGGAATAATACCATGTTCATCTCGGAGGGATTTTATAAATGAAAATGCGTTTCTATTTGCTTCGGTATCCAGATTGGGAGTGCCATCATCATTGATAAACCATTCTCCAAATCCTCCAATCCACGGCACGTAAAAAAACGGTTCGGTAAAATTCCACACCAAACCATATTGGTCTATAACCCCATCACCGTCAATATCTTTAGTAAGTGATTTTCCAATATTTATGAGATCATTGGTGTCTTTTGGCGGCGAAGGGACCATGTCCTTATTATAAATGAGCATCAAATGATTGCCGACTCCATCACCAACCATCCATGTTTTATTTTGGAACTTTACAATGGCATTAGAGACAAATTGATCAAAAAAGGATTGTGGAAAGAGGTTATCCAGAGGTTTTATGATCCCCATCACAGCAAATGGACCAACCTGATCTGAAGGTCCGTAAATCAATTCTGGACCACTTCCACCGATAGCAGAGGATTGAAAATTAGACCTCAATTCTTCTGTCTCTCTATACGTTAATTGAATTTTTATATGTGGATGCAAATCCTCATATTTATCACACACATCTCGTAATGCCTGTCTGTTTTCGTATAACATTTGATGCCAAATATGAATGACGTTTTCATTTGACTTAGAACATCCTGACAAAAGGATTATTGCAATACCTATGAACAGGCATCTTCTAAATGCGAAAAGCAATCGGTTAATAATAGTTTTCATTATATTCATGAACCATTCGGAAGGCAGTGTATTGTACGCTTGAAATAATGGATGCTCTCATAATCTCCAGCCACTTTTGGTGATTTTTGTATGCCGGTATGACCTCATTTTCGATGAGGTGATATAAGGACTCTACATCGGAATTGTCTGAAGGATGTTCTTCATCTCCAATCCCCCAGCCATTTATGCCGTGTTCACACGCTTCTGCCCACCATCCATCTTTCACAGACAGATTAGGAACCCCATTAAGAGCTGCCTTCATTCCGCTGGTACCGGAGGCTTCATTGGGACGAAGAGGGGTATTTAGCCAAACATCCACACCTGATGTAATTAATTTTCCAAGCCACATATTATAATTTTCAAGATAAATAACTTTCACATCTCCAAATAATTGATTTGAATAATTCACAAGTTGGCGAATAATTTCTTTACCCTTGTTATCATTTGGATGAGCTTTCCCTGCAAATATTATCTGAATTTTTCCCTTGGAAATATGTGAAAGTCTATCTAAGCTTGAAAATATTAGCTTAGCTCGTTTGTATTCTGCAGCCCGACGGGCAAAACCAAGGGTTAATACATCGTTTGAAAGTGCTTTTTGAGTCTGGGAATTGGCATATCCCAATAAAAAATGCTTATGAGATTGATGAGCCTTCCACAAAATTTCATCGGGTATTTTTTTCACATCCAGTAACTTATGAGGATTTTCTTTCCAGCCCGGTAAATATTGATTATAAATTTCTCTAAAATCTTTTCCAGTCCAGTACGGATGGTACACACCATTGGTAACATGACCAATCTTCCAATCAGGAAATTGTTTTTGAGCTACTTTCCCATTTAATTTCGATACACCATTGGCAGAACGGCTGAAATGTAATCCCATTTCTGTCATGTGATATCTGCTGTTCCTCACCAGAGAAGGCAGTTCAAGGTTTTCTGGAATAAGTCCATGTAAAAGTTTTTCGACTCTGTTTTTGCCGAAATGGTCGTGACCCGCAGGAACGGGCGTATGTGTGGTGAAATGACACAAATTTTTAACTCTTTTTAATTCGCATTTATTTTTATTAAATAATTCTAAAGTCAAAAATGAACAATGTCCTTCATTCAAATGATAGGTGCGGATATTTTTAATTCCTAATCTTTCCAACAATCGAATTCCACCAAATCCCAAAATGGCTTCCTGTAATATTCTATGGTCTTTGTCACCGGAATACAATCTCAGACTTATGGCTTTGTCATCGGAAAAGTTTTCTTTTAAGTCCGTATCCAGAAAATAAATGGGAATTATATGATCATTTAATCCACGATATAGATACTCATAAGGTTGAATCCAAACATCTCTTTCTCTTAATCTCAACGTAAATTTTTTGTTCAATGGTGTTAACAACGGATTAGGGTCAAAACGAGGATAGGTTTCGCTTTGAATTCCTGATTCGTCAATTCTTTGCTTAAAATATCCCTCTTTATAAAGTAGAGTAATTGCACACATATCCACGCATGCATCAGCAGATGCTTTGATGTGATCACCGGCCAAAACACCTAATCCACCACTATACGTTGGAAGACTGGATGATATACCGATTTCTGCAGAGAAATAGGCAATACTATAATTATTCTTACTCAATTTATCCTAATTCTCTGTGGGCTGTTTTGATCTATATTTTAATGTCAAGTCTCTCATTTTGTCCATGGACTCAGAAGTCAATAAATCCCAATTGAACCTCCATCTCCAGTTGCCTGAATTGGTTCCAGGGATATTCATTCTTGCAGAAGAATCCAATCCCATGATATCTTGTAGCGGTATGATAACCGTATTGGCATTGGATTTTAATGCTAATTTTATCAAATCCCAATGAATGTCTGTTCCGTCCGTTTTTAAATATTTTAACACTTCAATTTTTTCATTATTAATTTCAGTTTGGGATAGAATATGTCCATTCCCCGATGTGGATTTAAACCATCCAACCGTAGTATCGTTATCATGGGTTCCTGTATAAACCACACAATTTTCAGGATAGTCATGAGGTTGTAAATTGTGACCGTTTTTAAAAGCAAATTGGAGGATTTTCATCCCAGGAAAATTAAACTTGTTTTTCAGTTCTTCTGCGGCATCTGCAGCTTCTCCTAAATCTTCGGCAATAATGGATTTTAACCCCAATCCATCAAATATTTCATTGAAAATCGATTCCCCCGGACCTGTTTTCCATTCACCATTTATGGCGGTTTTGTTTTTTACCGGGATTTGCCAATATTTTGCAAATCCGTTAAAGTGGTCAATCCGAACAATGTCCACCAAATCGTAGAGTCTTTTTAATCGAGATTTCCACCAGTGGAACCGAGTGTTTTTATGTAAATCCCACCGATAAAGTGGATGCCCCCAAAGTTGACCAGTTTTGCTAAAATAACATGGAGGGACTCCAGATACAAAAGTCCTATTGCCCTTTGAGTCCAATGTGAATAGTTCACGATTTGCCCAAACTTCCGCACTATCATGAGAAACATATAATGGTAAGTCTCCAATGATTCGGATACCATTCTGATTGGCATACTGTTTTATTTGACTCCATTGTTTATAAAAAAAATATTGAATGCATTTAGTTCTGTTTATCTTTCCAATATTTAATGCTTTAAATTGATTAATGGACGTTTCTTCTCGATATTTAAATTGGTCTTCCCATTGCGTCCACGATTTTTGATTGGAGTGAACTTTTAACGTCCAAAATAACGCATAATTTTCCAACCAATATAAATTTTCTTCGCAAAATTTATCATAAAGTAGTTTTTCATTTTCAGAAGCGTTTTCCAAAAATTTCTGTGCAGCCAATTCTAACAATTTCATCTTTATAGAATTGAGGTACGTAAATTTTACGCTATGAGAATGACAATTAAACAGTGGACTTATTTCTTTCTCAGTTAAATAATTTTCCGATACGAGAGATTCTAAACTAATGATTAAGGGATTACCTGCAAAAGATGAAAGTAAATCGTACGGAGAAAAATAGTGTCCTGTATGTCCTAAGGGAAGAATTTGCCATAATTGTTGATTCATTTTTTTCAAGATATTGATAAACCGAATTGCTTCCGATCCAATCTCCCCAACTCCATAGGACCCCGGCAAGGAGGTTATGTGGAGTAATATCCCGCTTTCACGAGTAAAGTGTATCATTATATAAAACGCTAAATTTGTAGATAAAACCGATGAAACAAACGAAAAATTTCTAAGGAGTACATAGAAATGAAACGGTATAGTTTGAAGGGTTTCATAATTTTTTACCCAGTTATCCTAAGTAGCGAAGTGTTACCAAAAATGGATGAATAAATAGTTCTTATCGTTAAAATTCTTTACTTGTTGAAATGTGATTTTTCTTTTGTACTTTACAAGGTTTACACCCTGTATTCAATATTAAATCTTCTATATCAATATTACTGTTCTGCTTAATGTCTAAATCCCCAATTTAAGTTTTATCGCTGCATTAATTTTTTTCTTAATTCATCAGATTCTATTTTCATTGTTTCGGCTTGACCATCAATTCGATCTCTAAATAAAGTGATTTGGGTTCCTTGAATTTCAGCTACTTTCCAGTCATTCTCCTGAAAAAAAATGATGTCTCCGATTTGGAAATGTTTTGGATGTAATGTATCGTTTCTATCATTCATAATTTTCTATCCTTTTAATATTAAGTTAACAATTCATTCAAATGTATTTCGGGACGACGCATCACTCTTTGCACCAAAGGAGTTGAATCAAAGTTTAATCTAGTACCAGCTAGTGTAATGTCCAATATTATGTGATCCGTAGCAATTTCTGTGATGGCTTTATTTTGAGTCCAAATTGCTCGGGCTGTGTGGTCCTCAATCGTCGATCCCATTATGGTTTCTTCATGATCTGAAACCAATAATATTTTTGGTTTCCAAATACTCATTAAATCTTTTTCCACTAAGTTATAGGTTACCACTTCTCCTACATTAACAGAAATTTCACTAAATGAAAATAAGGTAATTTTTACACCTCTTTTCTCAGCATTTTCCAGTTCATTGGATAACTGTAAAAATTCTTTGTCCCAACCACTCATAAATAATTTTTCATTGGAATTATTCACACATTCTTTCATTTTTAAAACTATATTTTGATACCCGTGTAAATGCCAAAAGTCAAATGGTTCATCACTCAATTCAAGCTCTCCAAAGGTTTCAGTTAAGGACTCCACCCGGTGGTTGTGTAGTTGGTTCAAATGTTCAATGAGAGAATTTGGTGATAAGGGAATGTATTTTTTTGGAGATTGAGCTACCGTATTAATGAGACCCTGGGATTCCATGTTTTTTAATACTGAATAAATGGCAGAGCGAGGAATTCCAGAATGTGCACTTATTTCATAACCCGTTGCAGGATTATTTTTCAAAAGCGAAACATATGCTTTCCCCACAGACACATTTAATCCAAATTCTGCGAAAATCTGGATTAATTCTTTTTCTATTTTGTTCATTTATTTAAAATTGAAAGGGATAATACTCTGATTTGAATCAAATATATACTGAACGATTTATAAGCGTAACTCTTTAGTGAGTTAATAAATTTAACACCAAAAATTTATTGAAATATAATGATTTATCAGTTTGTAAAATTTTCTCCTTTATTCCTAATTACTATTGTATCTGTCTAACAAATATTTGCAGATTTATTCTCTTTTTATTATTGTGAATCAACCAATTTATCAAATCTGAAGTCAACCTATTATTTTATGAATGTTAAAATATTAAAATTTGGAGGATCTTCCATTGAGGATGCTAAGCGAATTGAACACGTTGTTGATATTATTCTACACCAAAAAAATGATTTCAATTTAGCCGTTGTTTTTTCAGCAATTGGGGGAATAACTAATTTACTGGAAATAATGACAACAAAAATAAAGGAGGAGGGATTGGCAGTTTCCATCAGATGATTAATAAACGATACTTTTTTTGATGTCCGATTTATCTCATTATCTCATAACACAGTGCGAGGTGCAGCTGGAGGAGCTATATTAATGGCTGAATTACTTGTGAAAAAAGGATATATTCATGAATCATGATTCCATAAAAATTCGCACACCAGCCACCGTCGCAAATGTATCGTGTGGTTTAGACAGTTTAGGCTATGCAATCTCTAATCCTGCTGATGTCATAACAATTAAAAAAACTGACCATTCCGGATTACGTATCACTCTTGCCGGTGTAAAATCTCAATCTATTCCAACCCATCCTGAAAAAAACACCGCAGGCAAATCTGTGTTATCTCTTTTAAAATTTGTGGATAAAAAACAAGGGTTTCATATCCATATTGAAAAAGGAATTCCTCCAGGAAGTGGTTTGGGTTCAAGTGCAGCAAGTGCGGTAGGGGCCGCTTTCGGAGTTAACCATTTATTGGGGTCTCCGCTGAAATCTGAAGACTTACTCATTCATTGTGTTCACGGAGAATCTGTTTCATCTGGAACGGGTCACGCTGACAATGTTGCCCCAGCTTTATTAGGAGGAATAGTATTGGTGCGAAGTTGTTTCCCCTTAGATGTGATAAAATTACCCGTCCCTGAAAATTTAATCAGCATAAATGTTATGCCAGACTTTGCAATCTTTACCCATGAGTCCCGACGTGTTTTGCCCAAACAAGTTCTGTTAAAATCAGCTATTCAACAAGCCGGTAATTTATCTGGATTTACTGCAAGTTTATATTCTAATGATTTTGAATTGATGAACCGATCATTGGTGGATTTATTTGCCGAACCTAAACGTTCTCTGCTCATCCCGGGGTACGATAAAGTACATAAATCCGCAATGGATTCTGGGGCAATAGGATGTGGAATTTCCGGATCCGGACCATCGATATTTTCATTATCTGACTCGATGGAAAAAGCAAAAGCAATTGGAAATGCTATGGTTAAATCCTTCAAAGATGCAAAACTTAACAGTGAATTGTTTATTTCTCCTGTTCATTTATCACCACCAAAAATTCTTGATTAAATCCCTACATTTTCTCATTCCCATTGAAATTCTATAGTACAAATAATCCGGATCATAAAGTATCAATAAAAAAAGCTCTTTTTAAGAGTCTTGCACCTGACAATGGGCTCTATATGCCTGAGATTATTCCATCCCTTGATGAAAAATTTCTATCCAATTTACCCCGTTTTTCTTTTCAAGAGATTTGTCTTCATATGGCTTCTCAGTTTCTTTCAAATGATGTTGAATTCTCCAAATTAAAAAATATCATAGATAAATCCATAAATTTTGATGCACCATTAATTAAATTAAATAAAAGGATTCACATCCTCGAACTATGGCATGGTCCTACCCTTGCATTCAAAGATTTTGGTGCTCGATTTATGGCTCATCTAATGGGACATTTTATTGAAAAATCATCGAATCCATTACATATTTTAGTTGCAACTTCTGGAGATACGGGCAGTGCGATTGCCAACAGTTTTCTTGGAGTAGATGGAATACATGTTTATATACTTTATCCAAAAAACCGTGTTACCAAAATTCAGGAACACCAATTCACTACACTGGGAAGTAATATTACTGCTCTTGAAGTAGAAGGAAGTTTTGATGATTGTCAAAAATTAGTAAAAACAGCTTTTTTAGACGAAGCATTGAATGAATCCCTCCACCTCACTTCAGCAAATTCAATCAACATTGGACGGTTGATCGCACAGACGTTTTATTATGTCTATGCATTCTCTCAATTAACGAATCCAAAAAATGTAGTTATGTCCGTTCCATCCGGAAATTTTGGTAATCTCACTGCTGGAATAATTTCAAAGAAAATGGGGTTACCTGTTAAAAAATTTATTGCTTCTACTAATGCAAACAAGATAGTTCCAGAATATTTAATAACCGGAGACTTTTCGCCCCGATCTTCAATTCAAACTATATCCAACGCTATGGATGTTGGTAATCCAAGTAATTTTGAACGATTGTTAAATTTATGTGATCATTCTCATGAGAAAATCCAGGAGGAAATGGTAGGATATTATTTTAATGATGAAGAAACCAAATTATGTATTCAAAAAGTTTATTCGGAATTTAATTATTTGATGGATCCCCACGGTGCGGTTGGTTAT
>CAZBZK010000031.1:12473-17451 GCA_964496365.1 uncultured bacterium | reverse complement strand
GGCGTACGCCGGCAGATTTACAGTCTGCTGCCATTGACCGCTCGGCCATCTCCCCCTAATCTATCCAATCCCACTTCGTAAACTCAGTCGTGTCGATGATTCAAGAACCAATTGATAAATATTCTTTTCCATTTTTTGGTTACACAATGCATATAAAGAGCCGATGAAGGGACTCGAACCCCCGACCGGCTGATTACAAATCAGCTGCTCTACCAGCTGAGCTACATCGGCAAATAATTCTTAATAGTCTTTACCAAATTCTCAAGATCAATCATTCGATTTTTGAGAATTTGAAACACGACTTTTACTTTTTGATTTTTTAAAGAGCGTGAAAATTGTATTTAATGCAGAATAAAGCCCAGCAATTTATTCTTATTGATATAAATATATCAAACATTATTTAATATTATTTTAAATATATTTTTAAAGTTTTTCTTAGTCAATTTTAAAGATTTGGTTCTTCAGGGTTTTTCATTGAAAATAATCATAACATCTCTATAACCAAAAATATATTGGTGGGGAAAAAAGTTTCTAATCACGACGGATGTTCTGTCTGCTATATTTATACGTAGTTAAAAGTGTTCGACAGATAATACATCTGATCTCAAAATCCAAATTTATTGTAACATGGATTTATTTACAGACATTTCAATTTATTTTTCCTTCTATTCAAATTTCTCTATTATTATTTTCACATTATTATTATTACCATTTAAATAAAATGAAGGTTGACTTCAATTGCGACTTTTTTTTAAAATAGAGTTAAGTCTGTAATTTTATCCATAAAAATCCTAATGGTAATTTAATAATCAACTCAAAGTTGATTTTTATTGCTCGATAAAATTGGTTTACACTCAGACCCCTGTGGTGTATCCTCAATCTTCCAACCTAATTCATATAATTCATCTCTTATTTTATCCGCTAAAGTCCAATCATTATTTTCCCTAGCTACCTCACGATGGTTCATTAATTTTTTGACTAATTTGGGTATTTCTATAGATGGAGGAATAATTCCTAAACATTCATCTACAATTTTTAAAAATTGAATGCCAGATGCTCCAGACGGAATGGTTAATTCCTTTGTCTCAATTTGCTTATTTATTTCCTTGATCCATGTGAATAAAATCGCAAAGGCTCTAGGTGTATCTAAATCATTTTCGAGGGCATGAACAAAATCAATTTGTTCTTTCAAAGGTTTTAATGATGTAAAATTTTCATCTCCAACCAAGAATTTTAATTTTGATAAAACATCTACTATTCTTTGAATTGCTTGTTGTCCTTCATTTTTTTGAAAGGGTGAAAAATTTAATTTCGTTCTATAATGACCACTCAACAATAAATATCGTAACACTTCTGGCAAAAATCCTCGTGTTTTTAATTCGTCAATTCGAAACATATTCCCTTCAGATTTACTCATCTTATCACCGGATATCTGTAAAAATTCTCCATGCATCCAATATTTCACAAAATCTGAATTTGTGGCCGCACAAGACTGGGCAATTTCATTTTCATGATGAGGAAACATATTATCAACTCCACCACAATGAATATCAAAATAATCACTTAAATATTTCATGCTCATCGCAGAACATTCAATATGCCAACCGGGTCTCCCTTTCCCCCATGGGGACTCCCAACCTACGTTGCCATCTTCTGGTTTATATCCTTTCCAAAGTGAAAAATCCTGAGGGTTATCTTTTGTGTATTCATCTGCGTCGTTTCGATTCGAAATTTTAAGAAGATTCTTTTTGATTCTGACCAATTTACCATAATCAGGATATGCAGAAATTTTGAAAAAAATTGAATTATCTTCCGTCTTATAAGCAAATCCTTTTCTGATTAACTTTTCAATGATTTCAATCATTTCAGGTATATGATCCGTTGCCTTTGGATAGTTATCTGCAGGCAAAATTCTCAGCCAATTTAAATCCTGAAAAAATAATTCCGTATAGGACTGGGTTAAATCACTCAGTGTTTTCCCCTCGTCATTGGATCTTTTAATGGTTTTGTCATCCACATCGGTAATATTCATAATATGAACAACAGAATAATTATTATAGAGTAAAATTCGTTTTAAAATATCTTCAAATAAAAAGGTACGGAAATTTCCAACATGTGCAGCATCATATACGGTCGGACCGCATGTGTACATTCTTACTTCATTTTGATTAATAGGAGAAAAAATTTCTTTTTTCTTAGACAGACTATTATGAATAGTTAAAGCCATGTTACACTATGATAATCTTGAAATAGAAGGGCTATTTTGTTTCTTTAGGGACTTCAACCATTTTCTTTCAATTCGGCATTGAATTGCATGTTGGATGGTATCAATTTTTAATACAAAAAAATCATTTCCCTTTTTACGATTTACCAATCCCTTTAATCCTCTCAACGGTCCTCCAATAATTTCAACCTCATCACCTACAACAAAGTAATCAGTAGGTTCAGGGTCATATCCTCCTTCGATTAGGTTTTTAATTCCATTAATTTCCGAATCACGGATAGGAATGATTTCACCTCCGATTTTAACAAAATGATGTACACCTAACGTTTGGAGGATTTGAAGTGTTTGTTTCAACTCTATGTGAACAAATAAATAACTGTTAAATATGGGCTTTTCGATCCATTTATAACGGTCACTCCACTTTCTTTTTACTCTAATTAAAGGTAAATATGTTTCAATATTTTTTTCGCACAAAAACTTGTATGCCATTTTTTCATGTCTGGGTTTTGTGTAAACAGCCAACCAATATTTCATGTCCTCATTGCCTCCATAATTATGTTCTCTATGAGATGAGGAAATGACCAACCATTTTCTTTCGCCGCCATGGGAACCAAACTAGTATCCGTCATACCGGGCAATGTATTCACCTCCAAAAACCAAGGATCATCATGTTCATCCAGTAAAAAATCGATTCGTCCATAATTAGAACATCCAAAATTATCATAGATTTTTTTTCCAAGAAATTTTATTTTTTCATCAGTAGAATGTGAAATTTCAGGATTACAATGATACGAACTCATACCTTTTGAATATTTACATTCAAAATCATAAAGCTCATGAGAGGGGCAAATCTCAATCAGAGGTAACGTTTTATTTCCTACAATTGAAACCACTATTTCTCTCCCTTTGACGTAATTTTCAATCAGCACCACATCATCATAATCCAAGGCAATTTCAACTGCATTCTTCAGATTTTCAGGACGCTTGACCAATGATAGTCCTAATGTGCTTCCAAGAGAATTTGGTTTAACAATGACAGGAAATTGAGTTAAGTCGGGCAGAGGGGACGATGGTGTAATTCTAATCCAGTTTGGTGTTTTGATATCCAAATTATTGACAACCGATTTACTTAAATATTTGTTCATACACAAAGAGGAAGCCATCACACCTGATCCTGAATAGGGACGATTTATACAATCCAATAAGCCCTGAATAGTTCCATTTTCTCCCATACCACCATGTAGGGCATTGAACACAAAATCAGAATTTAATAGCGAAGGCATCAAAGATTCAAAATCGCCATCACATTCTAAACCGATCACGTCATGTTCCAATGTGTTCAACACAGTTTCAACTGCATTACCGGTTTGAAGTGACACTTCCCTTTCTGGTGAATTACCACCCTTTAATACTGCTATTTTCATCTATTAAATTTCATTAAAAAGTAAATGTGCACCTTCTAATAAATTTCCTACGGTATAGGTTACTGAAAACTCTTTAGATAATTTTTTCTGAGTTTCTAATCCTCTACCGGTTAAAACCAGCATGGTATCCATATTTAGACGGATTCCCGCTTGCATATCTGATACAGAATCACCAATCATTAAACAGCGGTTTAAATTAATAGCCAAATCTGAAGCTGCTTCTAAAAACATTCCAGATTCAGGTTTTCTTCGAGTGGATCCTTTTCCAGGAAGATCTGTACAAACATAAAGCCCAGAAATGGTTACATTACTCTGTTCACAATCTTTTATGAACTGATTATGGATTTTATCTAATTCTTTTGGGTCAATTAATCCTCTAGATACACCAGACTGATTGGTAATGATTACTAGGTGATTTGAAAAGGTTGATAATTTTTTCAGTGCGTCCATTGTAAACGGATATAATTTAAAATCTCCGATGGTTGCAATGTACCCGGGATCAGGATTTAATGTTCCATCTCGATCCAAAAAAATAACATCATAATTTGGTGAAGGATTACGCATTTTTTACATCTACAAATCGGACGCTACTTTTAGCGAAAAACCATGCTCCAACAATGACGAAAGGGAGAAATCCGACAGCGTGAAGAATAATTGCCAACGATTGGGATATGCCTTGGTCGATGGAAAAAACAGAAACCATCATGTAAATAACCACAGCATGGTAGGTTCCTACATAACCGGGAGCAGCTGGAACTGAAATAGATAAAGTGGTCGCTAATAATAGTAATCCAGTCTGTTGCCATGATAAATTAACTCCCACTGCAAGGACAACAATGTGCATACAAGCTAAATAGATTACCCATAAAAATAGAGTGTAAAAAATAATAATTCCCTTATGTTTTGAATGAACAATTTGAATGGATCCATTAATTACATTTTGTATGATATCCCAGATTTTTTTAATCTTTGGATTGAATTGCCCCCCAAAGAGGTTTTTATTGGAATTCCATTTTTGATTATTCTTTGCGATAACAAAAATGAATACGGAAATACCCAATAAAAATAAAGCCATAATCAAAATCCCGGTTTTTAAGGATTTTTCCATTGGATATATAAGCATCAAAACTAAGGAAAACAAAAACAATCCAGCGATATCGAGAATTCTATCTAAAATAATGGTTCCCATTATGGAAGAAACTTTTAATTTGCTGTCTTTTGATAATGAAAATGCTCTGAGGATTTCACCTAATCTGAAGGGTAAAACACTATTTCCAAAATAACCAATTATGGTGGCACTGAATAGAGGATAAGTTGGAATTTCTTCCAG
>CAZBZK010000031.1:0-12373 GCA_964496365.1 uncultured bacterium | reverse complement strand
GTGGTGTCTAATAATAAAATCGTAAAATCTATGGATTTTAATTCTATCAAATCCAAATTCAATTGAATAGATTCATTTTCATTAAAAACCAATTCTAAATTTTGAGGGAAATTTTGGTTACTAACTTCCAATTTCCCCCTCATATCATAATCATCCATTAAAATATGAATCGTTTTTGAATCTCCATCACTTGTTACGTTTTCGATAGAGATATTTTTCCAGTCACGATTTAATATGGAAATAATATTAAACTCAGTTTCTATATACCTATCAATAATAATCTTCTTTTCATTTGGATAAAACGAATAAAAATAATCACCGTTTAAATAAAGGTGTACATTGGGAAAACGAATTAATAAATGATGGTTATTCTCTATAAATAAATCCCCTTTAGATAAGTTTTGGACTGAGAATTGGTTCTGAATTAATTCAATTTTATAGTGTCCAGATTGAGAATATAGAGTTTGAAATGTAGAATCGAGAAATGAAATTTCATTGGATGCAAACGATGGACACAACGAAATCAGAAACATAAATTTTAGGGTGAAAAATTTCACTCAGATATCATTTCCAAATAAGACTCATCAACAAGTACCGTTCTCGCTTTACTTCCAGTAAATGGGCCAACCACTCCTATTTTTTCCATTTCATCCATAAGTCGTGCAGCTCTTGAATAACCTAATTTCAATCTTCTTTGAAGTAACGAGATTGATCCTTGTTGATGAGTCACCACTAATTTAATCGCTTCAGTCAGCATTTCATCCTGCGAATCACCCCCCAATTCCATCCCACCAACTGAAGAATCTTTTATGCCCGGAAGTGAAAGTTTATCACTTTTTGGTTGAGTGGAGATATGGCTCATAATGGCTCCAATT
This sequence comes from uncultured bacterium, assembly GCA_964496365.1. Classification (GTDB taxonomy): domain Bacteria; phylum Fidelibacterota; class Marinisomatia; order Marinisomatales; family AB-629-J13; genus AB-629-J13. Next base: position 11,498 of record CAZBZK010000031.1, on the reverse strand, counting down.
TCTTCCAAAGATAAAAATGCATTATGCAAACGAACCGGTTCGGGAGATCCCAATCCTACAAACAACATATCTCCTCTCCCAATCAATTTTTCGGCCCCAGAAGTATCAATAATCGTCCGGGAATCAATTTTGGTAGCCACTTGAAAGGCGATTCTTGATGGAAAATTTGCTTTAATCACACCTGTAATAACATCAACAGATGGACGCTGGGTAGCAATCACCAAATGAATTCCCACCGCTCTAGCAAGTTGAGCAAGACGTGCAATGGGGGCTTCGACATCTTTTGCGCTCATCATCATAAGGTCAGCAAGTTCATCAATCACTAAGACAATGTATGGCATGAGGGGTTGTTTTTCAGATTTCATTTTTACATTGTATTCACCAATATTTCTCACCACGGATTCTGCTAAAATTGAATAACGTTGATCCATTTCTTTTTCTAATCCTTTAAGAGCAAGGATCGCATTTTCCGTTGTAGTAACGATAGGTTCATCTATATCTTCGGATTGAATCAGAAAATATTCGTCCAAAGCACGGTACATAGTCATTTCAACTTTTTTCGGATCAATAATGAGAAATCGGATTTCATCCGGTTTTGCCCGGTACAAGATACTGCAAATGATTGTATTTAAACAGACCGATTTCCCCGATCCGGTCGTTCCTGCTATTAACAAATGGGGCATATCTCCCAAATTCAAGGTTTCAATTTCTCCGGATGTATTCTTGCCAATAGCTAAGGTTAGTAAGGATTTCCCACCTGCAAATTTTTCAGAATTCACTATGGATTTAAAATAAACCATGGCAGGATTTCGATTTGGGATTTCAATTCCCACAGAGGATTTTCCGGGAATCGGTGCAATGACTCTCACTCGACTGGCTTCCATAACTCGGGCTAAATCATCAGAAAGCTGGACAAATTTATTGACTCTTACTCCTTCGGCAGGTTCCACTTCAAATAAAGTAATTACCGGTCCAGGATGAACATTGACTACTTTCCCTTCCACACCAAAAGTTGCTAAAGATTTCGTGAGAAAATTGGCTCGGTCTAATAATTCGTCTTTATTCATGCCATCTTGAATATTCAATGGAGATTCTAGTAAATCTGTAGTAGGTAATTGATATTCACGTTTTGGGGACTTTCTTTCATTTAATTTATCAAGTGACACTTCTTCCTCAATGACCATTTCTCCCACTTCTATTTTTTGATTTGAAGGTTCGGAATCCGAAGTTGTTTCAGGTTTTTCATTTGGTGAAATCTCCAAAGGAGTGTCTTCAGGTATTGAGGTAGTTTCTGTTTTGGTTATATCTGATTCTTCTTCAAGCTTCAAATCATCTTCTTTTTTTTCCTCAAAAAATTCATCTTCTACTTTTTTTTGTTTATCTTCAATTTTAGCGATCAATTCTTGTGTGTGTTTTTGTTTGATATTTGCTTTTTTTTGAAGAGTTCTTTTTAACCTGATTGCATTCCATTTTTCCTTAATCCATTCACCAACTAATTGGAAAGGACGATAAAAATCCCAAGAAAAATATCCTCTAATAATTATTAACCATCCTCCAGCTAAAATAACAGAAACACCAAACACTCCGAAAAAATCATATAATAAATTTGCTATTGCCCATCCGGAAAACCCTGGAATCAATCCAAAATTTGGATGTGTTTGGGATACCCAAATTGCAATCTGTCCAAAGGAAATGGACAACCAAAGCATTCCTGCTAATATAAATTGAGATGGTCTATAAAGATTAGCTAATTTTTTTTTACTGAAAATATACCACCCCCAAACAAATCCCAAAATTGGAACCACAAATATAGAGACTCCAAATCCCAGTTTAATCATGAAATAAGACACATAAATACCTGCTATTCCCATGGTGTTTGTCAATTTTACATTCGGAGATATCTGGGGATCTTCAGATGGATCAAAACCAATCAGACTAGTAAAAATGCAGAATGATAAAATTAATAATAATATTCCAATTATCTCTTGTTTTCGATCTTTCATTTGTACGAAACTAATTCAATGAATTTTATGAATACAAAGTTCCCTTTGTATATAGAGGAGGCTTTTTTACCACTGCAGATTTTAATTTTCCACGTATGTCAATTTCAATTTTATGTCCACTCTTTTTATATTCTCGTTTTACAAATCCCATTCCAATCCCCCGATTCAACACGGATGAAAACCCCCCACTGGTTACCATTCCAATTGGGTGCCCTTCCACACAAATCGGATAGCCTTTTCTGGGGATTGCTTTCTCTTCAAGTTGGAAACATACCAGTTGTTTTGTTCCATTCTTTAAAAACTTTGACAAAACTGATTTTCCAATAAAATCTTCTTTATCTAAATCGACTACCCATCGCAATCCTGCTTCAAAGGGAGTTGTATTTTCATCAATATCATTTCCATATAAACAATATTTCATTTCCATGCGAAGTAGATCCCTAGCTCCCAATCCTGCATATACTAAACCGTATTTTACCCCCTTTTCGGCTAATTCTTCCCAGCAGGCTTCCACATTTTCAAGAGTACAATACAATTCATACCCAAGTTCGCCGGTATATCCAGTTCTGGAAATAGTTAAAGATGAGCCATATTTGGTTGTTTGAACAAAATGACAAAATGAAAGGGATTCAACACATGATCCAAATAAATCCGAAATTAATAGTCTGCTTGAAGGTCCTTGAAGAGCTATGAGGGAAATTTCATTACTTTTGTTCTTAATACAAATGTTTTCCTTATTCTGTTTTTGAAGCCAATTTAGATTTTTTTCCAAATTAGATGCATTCACAACCAGCATATAAATTTCTGGGAATCGATATACTAATAAATCATCAATAATTCCGCCATTTTCATTGCATATCAAACTGTATTGAGACTGACCTGCTTGGAGTGAATGAATGTTACTAACCAATATTCTTTGTAAAAATTGATTTGCTTTTAGACCTGAAATTATTATTTGCCCCATGTGACTAACATCAAATATTCCTACATGGGATCGTACTTTTTGATGTTCCTCTGCAATACCAGAGTAATACAGAGGCATTTCATATCCACCAAAATCAACCATTTTAGCTCCCAATTTTGTATGGTAGTGGTAAAGGGGAGATTTAATCATATTTGAACATTAACCATATTTATTTTGAAATGATTTCATGAACTGTGCAACGGCTTCTGTTCCTTCTAATGTCATTGCATTGTACAGTGAAATTCGAATCCCTCCTACGCTACGATGTCCTTTTAATCCAATCAGTCCATTGGAAATGCCTTCATCTATAAACTTTTTTTCCAATTCTTCAGATGGGAGTCTAAACGTAATATTCATCCAACTCCTGCTATTTGTTTCTGCAGTGGGATTGAAAAATTCCTTTTCAGAATCTAATAAACCATAAATCAAATTTTTCTTCTCTCTATTTTTTCCCTCAATCCCTAAAATGCCTCCATTGTCCTTTATCCATTCCAACACTAATTTAATAATGTAAATTGCAAAAACAGGAGGTGTATTGAAAAGTGAATCTTTTTTTGCATGGGTTTGGTAATCAACCATTGTAGGAAGATTTTCATTTTGGTTTTCCAACAATTCTTTTCTCATTCCCACAATTGTCACACCAGATGGACCAAGGTTTTTTTGAGCACCTGCGTAAAATAATGATAATTTGGAATAGTCAAAATTTCGAGAACAAATATCTGACGACAAGTCAGCAAAAAGAGGTACAGATCTAGTTTCAGGGAATGTTTGATATTGAGTTCCCTTAATCGTATTGTTCGATGTTATATGAACATAGGCAGCATTTTTAGTAATTTCAGACGCATCGAAAGTCGGAATGTAAGCATATTCTTGATCTTTTGAGGATGCGATAATGTTTACCTTTCCTATTTTTTGAGCTTCTTTAATTGCTTTAGATGCCCATGTTCCTGTATCAACATAGTTAGCTGTCATCCAATCTCTTAAAAAATTTAATGGGATATTTGCAAATTGGGTTGAAGCACCTCCACCTACAAATAAAATATGATATAAATTCCCCAATCCCAATAGTTCTTTCAATAAACGATTTGCATCATAAATTATTTTTTCAAATTGAGTTGATCTATGTGAAATTTCCAAAACAGACATCCCTGTACCATGATAATCTAATAATTCGTTTTGTACTGTTTTTAAAACATCTAATGGTAATGTGGATGGACCGGGATTAAAATTAAATACTCTGTGCGTCATGATTTTTCCTTAATTCAATTTTGGATTCTGTGTAAAATGAATTAGAATCTCGATTATTTCCTCTCCAATTCGAAACATACATTCCTGTGTAGAGGCTCCCAAATGGGGAGTCATCAATACATTTGGTGCATTCATCAAAGGAGAATCTTTTGGTGGAGATTGTTGCCATACGTCAGAAGCATATCCACCAATGTGTCCACGGGACAATTCGTTTGCTAATGCCGATTCATCCACAGTTCCTCCCCTTCCTGTGTTGATAATAAATGCACCCGGCTTACATTCTTTTAATTTTAATCCGTCTAATATTCCTACGGTTTCTTCGGTTAACGGTAAATGCAGAGAAATAAAATCTGATTGGTTTAATACTTTTTTTATATCCAAATAAACCAGACCAAATTCGCTTTGGATTTCACGGTAGTGATACCCTATAATATTCATTCCAAATGCTTTAGCTCTATGAGCAACTTCTTTTCCAATTCGACCATAACCTATAATCCCTAGTGTTTTTCCATATAACTCTGATCTTTTTAATTGTTTCTTCAACCACTCATTTTTATGCATTGAAATGTCTGCTTTTACCAAATGGTTAGGGAGTGATAACATTAATGTCATCGCCATCTCAGCGACTGCAACTGAAGATGCTTTAGGTGTATTGCATACTTTAATCCCCAACTGTTTGGCCGTATTCAAATCAACATTGTCCACTCCAACTCCACCACGGATGATACATTTTAATTTTTTGGCATTTTCTAAATAGAGTTTATTTGCCTTTGTTTCACTACGAATAAGTATGACATCTGCATTTGAATATTCCGATTTATTTGTTGTGACCCTTCCAAAAACACTAAGCTTTTCAACCAACTCCGGATAAAAAGGATCTGAAATTAATATCTTCAATTTATCTTCCTCCTAATAAATGAACGACCATTCCACTTCTCAATTTTGGTTCAAACCAAGTTGATTTGGGTGGCATAACTTTTTGTAAATCTGCAACGTTCATTAATTGATCAATGGTGGTTGCAAATATTGAAAATGCTATGTCGAAATCCCCGGAATCTACTTGTTTTTCCAATGCCTTATGCCCTCTAATTCCACCAACAAATTGGATCCTATCATCCGTTTTTGGGTCTTGTATGCCTAATAATGGGTCAATAAAATTTTTTTGAAGTATCTCTGCATCAATCTCACCTACGGGATCATTCGAACTCCAAGTCTGTTTCAATAATTCCATTCGATACCAATTCCCGCCAGCATAAACACCAAACACATGTGGTGAATCGGGAGAAAAATAACCGTTTGTATTTAGAGAAATTTTGAATTTTGATTCCGCATTGTGAAGTAATTGTTTTAGAGACAAGTCGTTGGGGATTTTTGCTACGCGATTATAAGGCAAAATATTGACTTCATCATGGGGAAACAAGACTTGTAAAAAATATTGGTATGCATTTGGATACGAAGATTCTTTTCCTTTTGTGTTGATTTGTCTAAAAACTTCTGCAGCAGATTCTGACCGATGATGTCCATCAGCAATATAACAATGATCAATTGTTTTGAATTGGGATTGAATTTCCCGAATGAGGTTAGAATTATCAATCACCCAAAATTGATGGGTTACATCATCTTCCGTTGTAAAGGATGTTTCCGGTTTTTCTATGGTTAAATTCTTAAACAGTTTTGTTACGTTAGTTCTATTTCTAAAAATCGAAAAAACCGGACCTACCTGAGCTTCCAGTATTTCAATATGTTTGGTTCTGTCTTTTACTTTATCCGGTCGAGTATGTTCATGCTTTTTTATCAATCCATCATCATAGTCCTCTATTGACATCACACAACAAAGTCCCGTTTGACTTGTATTCCCAATGGATAACCTATATACATAAAAACATGGAGTGGTGTCCTGAATCATTAATCCCTTTTTTATGAATGAATTCAAATTTATTTTAGCTTTTTCATAAATAATTTGACTATGAGGGTCAATGGAATCATCAAAATCACATTCAGGTTTGTTCACCCGTAAAAAAGAGTTTGGTTTTTTTTGAATAATGTCCCGTGCTTCCTGAGAATTCAGGACATCATAAGGAGGAGATGCGATATCTTTTGCTCTATCCGGTTTGGGACGGAGACCCTTAAATGGAAATACTTTAACCATAGTTTAACTCATGTGGCTCAAGGCTTTTTTAATTATGTCCTCCAAATTACCATTTAAATCGCCTGAAGTTTCAACAGACTTTAAAGAACGAAAAGCCTGTGAACGATGGTATCCAAGAGATTGTAATGCGTTGAGAGCATCTTTGAATAATTTCGATTCTGGGGAATCTCCGAGCCTACCTGGAATGTCTTCCATGTTTGTTGGAACAAATTTTTCCTTCAATTCTACAATGATTCTCTTGGCAATTTTTGGTCCAATTCCGGGTAATAGTGTTAAAGATTTTACATCCCCCGAGCTAATTCTTTTTTTTAATTCTTCCGAACGGACACCAGACAATATACCCAATGCTGACCTAGGACCGATTCCATTCACACTAGTTAAAAGAGTAAATAAATCCCGTTGATCTTCACCGCTAAAACCATAGAGGTCTAAAATGTCTTCCTTGACATGCAAATAAGTTAATAATTCAATTTTATTTCCATTTGAGGGGAGCTGTTCAAAAGAACTAACTGTTATAAATACCTTCAAGCGGATTCCACCAATATCAATGATTACCATGGATGGATCTTTTTTAATGACAATACCAGACAGTGAATCAATCATATTTAGTTAAGGTTTGTTGATGGACATAACACAAGGCAATCGCAAGAGCATCGGTTGCATCTGTTGGTATATTTTTATCTTTTAAATTTAATAAGTTACAAATCATAAAGTTTACTTGTTCCTTGGTGGCTGCACCGTTTCCTACCACCGATAATTTTACTTTTCGAGGTGCGTATTCAACACAGGGAATGCCCACATGGGTTCCGACCAAAAGTAAGGTTCCCTTCGCTTGTCCTAATGACATGGCGGATTTAATATTTTTATGGTAAAATGTATCTTCAATCGCCAACACTTCCGGTTTATACGTATTGAGTAATTCAATTGAATGTTTATATAAGTAATTCAACCTATCAGGGAGACATAACTTCCTAGGTGGTCTCAATACACCAAAATTAATTGGGTTTACTTGTTGTTTATCCACGGATTCTATAATTCCAAATCCAGTAGCACTTAATCCAGGATCAAATCCAATTACCCTCATAAAACGTCAAATCAAAATACAACACAAAATTAAAACCAATCTAATTAATGTCACCCTCATCCAAATCGATATTGGCATACACACTTTTAATATCTTCATTGTCCTCTAAAGCTTCCAACAAGGATAAGACCTTTGGAACATCATTCCCATTTACTTTCTGAAGACTATTAGGTACCATTTCTATCTCTGATGAAACAATTTCATAACCATTTTTATCCAATGAATCTCGAACGTGGAGCAGTTGATTTGGCAGGGTAAAAATAACATATTGATCGTCTTCCAATTCAAAATCCTCTGCACCTGAATTCAAAACTGCTTCCATGATTGTATCTTCATCTCCTGATGAATTATTTATGACTATTTGTCCTTTTTTTGTAAACATCCAAGCAACACTTCCATTTTCCCCCAAATTTCCTCCGTATTTAGTCATCAAGTGCCTTATGTCTGCAACCGTTCGATTTTTATTATCCGTCAGAACTTCCATAAGTATAGCAACTCCACCCGGTGCATACCCTTCATATACAAACTCTTCATAATTAACTCCCGGTAAATCTCCAGTCCCTTTTTTAATGGCTCGTTTAATATTATCCTGGGGCATATTTGCCCCTTTTGCTTTTAAAATAGCTTGCCTTAATCTGGGATTTGCACTTTGGTCTCCACCTCCATTCCTTGCTGCAACGGTTATTTCTTTAATAATGGTCGTAAATATCTTCCCTCGTTTTGCATCCAAAGCTCCCTTCTTTCTTTTAATGGTTGACCATTTACTGTGTCCAGACATTTTATCCTTTGAAAATTATCTAAAAATTTACGCTATTCTAATGACCTTTCCCAAATTGGATTAATAGATTTTACTCAAAATATAAATCAATTATTCACTGAAAATCAAAAAAAAAGGGGCTGTTCTTTTTTGGAACAGCCCCTAATTCAGATTTATTTAACCGAAACTTATTTTAATAACATTACTTTTTGCATATCAGTTACACCGCTTGATGTCAAACGGTATAAATAAATTCCAGATGGTACAGGTTTGTCTCCATTATCTTTACCATTCCAAACCACAGAATAGTGATTTGGAGTCATGTAACCAGATACCAATGATTTAATTTCTCGACCCATCATATCATAAACCACTAAGGATGTCATCCCTTCGGTTTCCACACTATAATCAATGGTTGTAGTTGGGTTAAACGGGTTAGGGAAACTACCTTTTAAACCGAATATGACCGGTTCAACTGAAGTATTTGTTTTCATTAAGGAAAACTCAGCATACTCCAATGTTGATATAGAGAACTGCCCTGAACCAATTAGTTCAAATACATCACCGTTCGAAGATGATAGTATCCACTTGGAATGATCTGTTATTTGGTATGAAACCGTAAGTTCATCAAAAGGATTCATCATTTTTATGGTTCCGTTTGTACCCGTATAAATCATATCGTTATCAAACCGAACATCAAAGGCACCGGCCGGTGGAACGGGCGGTAAACTGTAGCTCAATTGTTCTGTTTTAGGAATTTCAACATCGAAATGAAGTGCTTTACCATTGAATGAAATTGAATTTGTATTTTCCAAGCGATTTACAAAATCCCTGATTCGATTTCCGGTCCCACCAATGCCCACATCACCAGCATCATTCGTCCGAATCCAATACCCTTTGCCGGGTACTAATTCAGTGGACGTTTCATATCCTGTTGAAAAACCATAACAAGTGTTGGGTACAATTATACCGTTAGGATCGCTAATGGAACTGACTGCTGTATTTTCCGAACCACCTGAAATCAAATTCCATCCAGAAGCTAACGTAGCGGGAATTGCCATCATGCCTTCTCCGTTAACCATATTCTCACCCTCTTCATCAAATCGCAACCAATATCCCTCACCTAAATTAAGGGCATCTGCGGTTACATATCCAGAATCAAAGGCATAACACGTATTGTTAATGGAATTTGGGAAAACTTGAGTATATAAGTTTTCATCCGTACCGACAGGTAACCCAACCAAATTCCAACCAGCTTGATTAGATATAGCTACATCTACAGCAGAAGGTCCGTCAGCCGGCGGATAATCCGGTTGATTATTTTCTGTGAACTCAGCAGAACCAGCATAGACTCGATTTTTATGATCTGCTCCGGAGTTGTCCCCGATTTCGTTAAAATACCAATCAGGCATTTGGAACATTAAATTTACATTATCACTAGTTGCCCACTGAAATGCATGAGGATATTGTTCCTCGGGACTACACCATCCAGACTGGGAATTACACCCGACTTCCCAATCTGTATCGTCCGGTGAATTGGTTATATTGAGTGGATTCCACCAGGTACTACCATTATCTTCAGATTTAAAAACATAAACGTCTGCACTCCATTCTGGATACCATTCCCAAGGTTCCTCACAATCAAATTCATCTTCAGGATCATATCCTTCCACAGGGCCTTTGGTAGCAAGGTCACCAACAACCCAGACTAAATCAGGATCATCTGGATCAAAGGCTAACTGGGCTTGAGTCGTCCAAATATAACTACTTCCACCCGCTTCGTTAAATGCCCATGTACCTCCAGAAAAAACCACTTTTGAATAATTCCAACCGGTGGGGGTATTTACAAAACCCGGATTGTCAATATTGTCTTTGTCAATGGTAAAATGATACCATCCTGCACCTAAATCGCTTCCATCCCCTGCAAAATAGTAACAAAACGATTCATCACAAGGAAGGATTTCCATTAATATGTGTGGATTCCCTTCGCTATCAATTTTCATATCATATTCATAATAGCTCCACCAATCCACAATTGCAGACGTTGAATCCGCACATGGATCCCAATATTCTGAAAACTCGTTATTCACCATGTGTTCAAATACATTATCAGGAATAAAATAATACCACTCGTTATAATAAGGTGGTGCGGTGTTTCCAGGTCCATACCAGCTTAGTCCATGATCATCTGTAAGTTTAAATATGAATGTATGATTATTCGTAATGGTACTGGCATCATCTAATCCTCCTGCAAAAAGTCCAACCAAGCCCGTTGCACCTGCACCAGCATGATTCATACTAACTGCGGGGCTGGAATTATAACTTCCATCAGCTGTTCCCGGTTCTAAATGATTCTGTTCATCAATGATGATAAATTCATTTCCGAAAACTAAAAAACCATCTGAATAGGCTTCGCTGTGGAACATATAATAATTATTTCGAGTCCAATCATTATAGGCTACATTTACAACCATATTATCTCCATCCATTGATACACCGGGGCTTCCAACCCATAAATCTGATGAAGGATCAATTTGGTTGTTGATATCAATGGGAACTGCAAATGACCCTCCGTCCCATCCAAATTCATCATAGGTATAAAATGCTCTACCACCATAATCACCTGTGGTGGTTGTGTATTCATTCCAAATAGCGTATGGGTAATCAGGATTTCCAGATGCACTTGGATACCGTGCTTGACGATTGGAAGGAGGCCAATCAAACCCGGTATTTATATAGTTATAATTGGTCCAATCCATTCCATTTTCTGAATAGGCTGCACCAAGTTGACCATGGGTTGTACCAGTTCCTGCCCATTGTCTAAACACAAGAAACCAGCCATTATCCTCATCAACATAAATTGGTCTGGTTGATCCTAAAATCAGTCCATATCCATTTGTGGAAGAATCCACTAAAGCAGTCCACGCAGAATTTTCCCTATTTATATTCTGATGATTTATAGGGTTAGAACTTCCATCCTCAATATCAGTTTGATACTGAATTGGCTCAACAAACCTTGGAAGCATCTGATATTTTTCAACTTTATCTGAACGTTTTTGGGCTGATGCAAAAACCAATCCAACTCCAAAAATTAAAGTAAACATATAAGTTATGTATTTATTCATTTTTGTTCCTTTTGTTATTATTTAATAAAAAAACACCCACTTAACGGTCTTGAGTGTACATTATTTTTTTACACTTCACAACCATTTATTTCAGTAAAATTAATTTCATTATCTCTGTTGTATTTCCAGAGTGGACTCGCAAGAAATACACACCACCACTCATTGGAG
>CAZBZK010000030.1:0-18372 GCA_964496365.1 uncultured bacterium | reverse complement strand
AAATTGCACCGGCAGCACCTCCCATAGAACCTCCCACCATGTAAATTCGATTTGAGTCAATTAAATAATGATTTTGAAGCCAGATGATTGCCCATTCTACAAAGTCTTGAGCACTCTGATGATTATAATTATTAGCTGAACCACCATATGGGGATAGATATAACCAACCCCTTTCATTTGCTTCTTCATCAAACTCAGTGTAATAAGAGGAATTTTCATTTCCTCCCCATTGGTGAAATACGACCAAAAGGGGTACCGAATCTGTTCCCGAGTAATTGGAAGGAATTTGATAGGAAAATGTATCTACAGTATCTCCATCCATTAGGACGAATTCTGTATAAACTGACTGAGAAAATAATTTTCCTAAAAACAAAAAATATATCCAATTATTTTTTACCTGTATCATAGTATATTCCGCTAGGATATTGACTTAAAAAGTTCTCAATTATTCTATAAAAATAAGGACAATTTTGGAATATTACACCATCTAATATTGTCAAATCAATTCAAACATCATAAAAAAATTAAGTCCTCATTATTAATTAAATTGGAAAATGCAACACATTTCCCCATGGAAAGAATCGATTTTAAAAAGGAGACATATGAAAGATAGTATTTATAAATTTCTCACTATATTGATTTCCAGTCAGGTTTTACTCGCCCAATTTACCTTACAAAACAATGGCATCGATAAAACTACCATACAATTTACTCAAGGTGAAGTTTCATTTGAACCGCAAGGTGAATTTACTAAATTATTTTCATCTAATTCAGGCACTACCACAGATTATGGACAACCTGAATTACCCTTATTTTCTACGCTTATAGAAGTAAATGCCAGAAAGGAGTATTCTGTAACTTTTAACGTATTGTCCTCTCATACGATTGAGGACATAAAAATATTCCCTTTTCAGAATAAAGACAAGACCGAAGCACCGGGATTGATCAAATTCAAGGATGAATTGTTTTATAAACGTGACTCATTTTATCCTGAATCCATTTTAGATGTATCGGAACGATTGGTCATGCGGGATTTACATTTATTAAATATTAGTGTAGTTCCCTTCCAGTATAATCCAGTACTTAAAACCTTGGAGGTTTATGATGAGATTGAGATTGAGATTAGGGAAACAGGAAACCGTGAAGATGAAGGAAACTCAGATAGACTACCCTCACGAATATTTGAAAAATTGTATTCTACTTTGGTCTTGAATTATGAAGAGCGTAGCAGAGACGACGATTACCAAGACCCTGCAATTTTATACATTTGTGGTGGAAATTCGGAGAGTAGCTCTACCTTTCAACAATTGGTAGATTGGCGTCATCAAAGAGGTTATGTGGTTTATACTGCTTCATTGAGCGAAACAGGAAGTTCAGCTAATTCCATCAAAAATTACATCCAAAATGCATATAATAATTTTAATCCAGCTCCTGAATACGTTGCTTTAGTAGGAGATGTTGGAGGAACTTTTAATATTCCCACATTTTACGAAGATTGGGGACATGATCATTATGGTAATCAATGTGAGGGAGACCATCCATTCAGCCAGTTAGACGGTAATGATTTATTGCCTGAAGTTCTCATCGGACGAATTTCGATTCGATCTACCACAGACCTTGGAGTTGTGGTAAATAAAATCCTTCATTATGAAAAAGGTACCTACGCCCAAACCATGTTGCCTTATTATGAAAAAGCAGCATTGGTCGGTGATCCAAGTTCATCTGGGTATTCTACTGTCATTACCAATGAATACGTTGAAGAAATTTTAACGGCCTACGATTTTGATGACGTACGATTAAAAACATCTGGAGGTAGTTGGTCCAGTTGGATGCAAAATCAGCTCAATGAAGGTGTTCTATATTTTAATTATAGAGGGTATTTGGGTGTAAGTGGATTTGATAATTCAAATATTGATGCAGCCAATAACAGTCATAAGTTACCATTTGCAACTGTACTAACTTGTGGGACCGGGTCGTTTGCAGAAGATGAAACCTGTATTTCAGAAAAATTCCTTCGTGCTGGGTCTGTTTCTATTCCGAAAGGTGGTATTGCAGCTATATCTACTGCAACATGGAACACTCATACCTTGTTCAATAATATTGTTAATATGGGAATTTATGATGGTATCTTCGCAAAGGGAATAGAGACAGCCGGTGGATCACTCGCTAGTGGAAAAATAGCACTTTACAATGCCTATCCTACCAATCCTTATAATTGGGTGAATGCATTTACGCAATGGAATAATCTCATGGGTGATCCTGCGACTCATTTATGGACAGACACACCAGAAAATTTAATTGTCCAGTTTGAAGAATCTATTCCTTTTGGTACTAATTTTCTGGATGTTCACGTCAGTTCATCAATTGGAATGTCGGTTGAGAACGCTATGATTACTGTTCTCAAAGGGAATGATGAAATATTTTTAAATATCCTGACCAATGAATTTGGTGATGCAACTTTGGATTTGGATTATGATTTTGGGGGAGATGTTTCACTTACGGTTTCCAAAAGAAATTTTATTCCATTTATTGATTCGTTCGAAATTTCCACAACAGGTAAAATTATCAATGTGAATCATTCAGAAGCTATTGTTGTGGATGATGGAGATAATGGAGTTTTAAACCCGGGAGAAACCATTGACATTCAAATTCCATTGAAAAATTATGGATTATTAAATGTGACGGGTGTTCAAGCCATTCTTGAATCCACATCCTCTTATGTGTCAGTATTAGATGAACTGTCCTATTATGGAACGATGAACACAAATGAATCTTCATTAGGTGAGGGGTTTTCCCTTAGTCTAAGTCCGGCTGCTCTGGACAGGGAAGATTTAGACTTGAGAATACGCATCATGGATGACACCGGGGAGGAATGGACAGGAGCAATTCCGTTTTTAGTCAACGGTGGAAATTTAATGGTTACGAACGATGCATTTATTGAAAAAAATCAAACTCTGGACATTCCAGTATCGGTTCACAACTTCGGCTCCATACCGGTAGAAAATATTCAGTCAGAACTGGTGTATGGAGGAGACTTAATTGAAATCATAGATGGTGAAGGAAGTTTTGGTACTATCGCTTCAGGGGAGACCATAACTTGTTCCGATTGTTTTACCGTGCATGCAGGAAACGAAATGGTGAATGGGACTCTCGTTACATTAGCAATTAGATTTTATAATTTTGAAGGATATGATAATCGTCAAAATATGACCTTACAAATAGGAGAAGTTTCTGAATCAGATCCCATGGGTCCAGATGAATATGGCTATTATATTTATGATATGTCGGACACGGATTATGAGTTAACCCCAATGTACGAATGGATTGAAATTGATCCCGGATATGGTGGAAATGGTACGGATTTGAATTTTAGCGATAGCGGTGATGGAAATTTTTCCAATTCTTCGTCTGTCGTTAATCTTCCATTTTCGTTTAGGTTTTATGGCGTGGATTACGAAGAAATTACCGTCAACTCCAACGGATGGATAGCTTTGGGAGAATCTGACATGGAGTCCTTTCGGAATTACCCCATTCCCGGTGCTGGAGGTCCGTCACCTATGATTGCTGCTTTTTGGGATGATCTAAGAACAACAAATGGTGGCGATGTGTTTAAATATACGGATCCGGGGAATCAATATGTGATTATAGAATGGTCGGATATGCGAACCCATAATCAAAATTCTGTAGAAACATTTCAAGTGATATTGTACAATAACCAAGCCCCCCCCTTTGGAGATAATGAAATAAAAATTCAATATAAAACATTCAATAATACCTCATCGGGAAATTATACAGGCTATACACCCATACATGGTGGGTATGCCACTATTGGAATTGAAAACCATCTCAGCAATGATGGATTGGAATATACATTTAATAATAACTACGCTTCATCTGCAGTAGAATTAGATGATGGATCCGCTCTTTTTATTACCACTAATCCCGTTGAATCAATGCCTGCACCTCAATTGATTTACACACCAAATCAATTCAATTTCACCACAGGTGGAAGTGAAATTGCAACTGATATTTTAAATTTATCCAATCAGGGAGAGCCAGAATCCATGCTCCAATATTCCCTATCGGTTGATTATCCTGAAGCGGAACTTCCATTTACAGTCCCTGGAGGTGGCCCGGATGGATTTGGACATTATTGGGGTGATTCAAACATCACACCTGAACTTTCATTTGAATGGGAAGACATTTCCGAAGGTGGGCAACAAATCATTTTTTCTCATAATGATGTGGCTTCGGATCCAATAGAAATTGGATTTGAATTTCCATTTTTTGGAGAACCCTATTCACAATTCATAGTGAACCCCAACGGTTGGATTGGTTTTGGTGAGGATAATACCACTTATCAAAATACACCCATACCCTCGGTATCTGCTCCTCGTCCTGCCATCTTAGCTTTTTGGGACGATTTAAGTCCAGAAAGTAACGATGAAAGTGGATGTCCTGATCATGGTGGTTTGGTTTATGTGAAAACCTTTGAGGATAAGGTGGTAGTGTGGTTTGATGATGTGATTCGTTGTTCTGTAAACTATCCCGGTACATTTGATTTTGAAGTTATCCTACATGATGATGGTGGTGTGGACATTAATTATCGAAATATGGAAGGTCATCTCACTAGTGCTACTATTGGAATTCAAAGTGCATCTGGATTGGATGGATTTCAAATTGCATTTAATGATGATTATGTGGAAAATGAATTATCCTTGCAATTTAGAAAACCAGAGAATATCGGATGGCTTTCTCTATATTCAGAAACCAATGATTTGTCTGGAATACTTGAGGAAGGGGAATCAATGGATATTAACGTTGAGGTAAATTCTGAAGGATTGCCCATAGGAGAATTTATCGGTCACATTCGAATCGGAAATAATGAACAGCCAGCCGTGATAATTCCTGTCAATTTATCCGTGATCTCTGGTGGTGAAGTCACCATTAACCTTCCCTATTTTCAAGGTTGGAATTTAGTTGGATTACCCGTTTCAACAGATGACAATTACTATCTACATTTGTTTCCGGATGCAATTGAAGGAACCATGTATTCATTTTATCAAGGGTACAATATTGAAGAATATCTGGAAAATGGTGTGGGATATTGGCTGAGAATGCCTTCTCTCGGAGCTAGTTCTGTTACGGGATATTCGTTGAGTCAAAATGTGATTAATTTGAACTCAGGATGGAATTTAATTACCGGGTTATCCAATCCAGTTGATGTCAATACCATTAACGACCCGGAAAACATAATTATTCCGTTTACGCTTTATGGATTTTCTGAATCTTATGTACCTGCTGAAATTTTGATCCCGGGAGTTGGATATTGGGTAAGAGCTTCGGACGCTGGTACGGTGGAATTGATTACCGATGGTACTGTGAATCAGTTGAGAGTTCAGCAGTCAATAGTTGAGGATGCAAATTCATTGTCCTTTAAAAACAATCAAGATCAAATCATACAGCTGTTTTTTGGAGTTGAATCAGAAGAAGAAGAAAAATACTCATTCAGTTTACCTCCCATCCCTCCTATTTTATCAGAAGTTGAACATCCAATTTTGGATGTAAGGTTTGACAATGAGTATCGGGTTTGTAATTCGATTGGGACGTTACATGTTTTAAGTTCAAATGAAACCGAAATGATGAATTTTGACATCAAGGATGGAAAAACATGGGAATTAAGTAACAATTCGACAGATTACTCAATTTTATTAACGGGAAAAGGTGAGGTCATCATTCCGGGGAATCAATCTAAATTCACCATTAAAATCGCTGATTCCTCTCCATATCCTAGTAATTTTAATTTATACCCAGCATTTCCAAATCCGTTTAACCCGGTGTCCCACATTCGTTTTTCTGTTCCTCAAACCCAAACCAAACCTTTGGTTTCCGTCAATGTTTATGATGTGAATGGGGCATTGGTGAAAGCATTAATTTCTCGACAAATGGAACCGGGATTTCATGATGTTTATTGGAACGCTTCTGACCAGTCTAGTGGAATGTATTTTGTTCGTTTGGAAACAAAGCAATTTAATCAAACGATTAAAACATTATTGATTAAATAAAGATACTAATCTAAAAATTCGGTATTTTACTTTTAGGATTTGTTAAATCTATTCATATGTATGAACTCTGTTTTATTATATACTTCAATTAGGTACGCTTTTTCTACTGTCATTCCTCATACAGATAATACGAACCATGACTTAAAATGGATGAAAATATGAATTTGACAGCTATCAGTTAAAACCAATGGATATAGTACTTTTTACTCTGGTGGTCCTCCTAATCACTTTGATTATTTTTGGAGGCATTGAAAATTTATTTCATCTTCAAGCATTGGGGAACATTCCTTTACGAATTCATGTCAATGGGTCCAGAGGAAAATCAAGCGTCACTCGATTGGTAGCTGCTGGATTAAGAGCCGGAGGATTACGTGTATTGGCAAAGACAACAGGTTCAGCTCCCAGAATTATCAACGAAAAGGGGAAGGATTTAGTGATTCACAGATTACGTACACCTTCAATTGGTGAGCAAGTGAAGTTAATGAGGTATTTTTCAGATCAAAAGCCGGATGCGGTGGTGATGGAATGTATGGCGGTTGATCCCCAATACCAATGGGTTTCTGAGCATAAAATGGTCAGATCACATATTGGAATTATTACCAATATTCGCCCGGATCATTTAGAAGAAATGGGTCCCACCATGACAGATGTCACAAAGTCTCTGTCCAACTCCATCCCCCAAAATGGTCATTTTCTTACCGTACCCAGTCCCCAAAATGAAAAATTAAAAGAAGTTACTGTTAATCGAAATTCAGTTTTTCACGAAGTGGATACAGAGGACATTACTTTGGATTACCTTTCTAAATTTCCTTTTTTAGAACATGATGAAAATGTAGCATTAGCCCTTAAAGTGTGTGAATTAGCCGGCGTTGATATAAAGAAAGCAAAAGAAGGAATGACCCATACACAACCTGACCCCGGTGCATTGGTTTTGTGGGAACTTCAATTTGACAAATTTCATAATGAATTTGTAAGTGCTTTTGCAGCAAACGACCCGGAGTCTACCTTAAAAATCTGGCATCTTGTACAGGAACGATTAACCAAGCAATCCGTATGTGTCTTTTTAAATACAAGATCGGATAAACGTCATCGAACCCGACAACTTGTTTCCTTGGTTAGTAACCATATAAAACCCCAAAAACTAATCATCAGAGGTGATAACTTCAATTCAGGTGTTAATCAGGAACTTGATTCCATGGACACTGAAGTCATTCGTTATTCATTAAAATCATCACCTGAGGATTTGATTAAGGAGTTAAAACAACTAAATCATACGTTTATTTTTGGAATAGGGAATATTGTGGGATGGGGAGAATCATTTGTAAATCAGTTAAAGCATTACCGGATCAATGGTTGAAATTGCAATCGGGATCGGAATTGTTTTGAGTTTGGTTTTGACAGAATCTGTGGGCGTTACTGCAGGAGGAGTGATTGTACCCGGATATATTGCATTATACCTACATGAACCCTTAAAAGTCATTAGTACTTTTGGAATTAGTTTACTTGTATTTCTCATCGTATGGGTTTTGTCAAAATTTATGATGATTTACGGTAAAAGAAGACTCGTTCTGTGTTTGCTTTTGGGATTTTTTTTGGGATATCTTTCTAAATTGTATTTACGTTTTCCTGTGTCAAATTTGGATTTATCCGTTATAGGAAATATTATTCCTGGATTGATTGCAAGTTGGATGGACCGTCAAGGTGTTGTCCGTACTATTAGCGTCGTATTGATAACTGCTTCCATTGTTCAATTATGTTTAATGGCTTTAGGATTGGAAACGCCCCATGTTTAGACCCGCTATTCAAAAGACGAGAGTTTTGGTTAGTCTGGCTCTCCTTAATTTATTATTGTTCGCATGGGCACAGAACTCAAAAGGGATAGTCAATGCACCGGGATATGAATTCAAAATTCAGGCATCTGAGTTAATGAAGGATGCAATGAACGTGCTAAAGGAAGTCCGCTACGGAAAAAACCCAACATTTTTAGATGCGGTAAATGATCCCAATGAAACTGGATTAGTAGGACCAAAATTTAGTCACATTTCTACAGGGGAAGGTGATTTGGACAGTAAATTAACCACACTGAATCCAAATTTTGCTGCAGGTATTGTTGAATTGTTTATGCAAGTAAATCTTTCGGAAGGAGATAAGGTGGCAGTGGCTTTAACAGGCTCGATGCCCGGAGCAAATTTAGCTGTTTTAAGTGCTTGTAAAGTCATGGGAATTCATCCGGTAATTATCAGTTCAGTTGGCTCTTCACATTGGGGAGCTACCAACCCAGATTTCACTTGGGTTGATATTGAAACAATATTGGTAGAGAATGGAGTTTTGAGCCAAAAATCTGTGGCAGCTTCCATTGGAGGGAAAAGTGATATTGGAGGCGGAATGAGTCTCATCGGTAGGGAACAAATCGTCAATGCAATTTTTAGATCAGACGTCCCTACTTTTATTGAAAGTGATTTTTTAAGTGAAAGCATAAATACTCGTCTAAAAATATATGCGTCTAAAATGCCATTAAACGATTATTCCGCTTACATCAATGTTGGAGGTGGAGCCGCAAGTATTGGTAATTTAGCTCAAGCTGGTGAAATAAAAGCCGGTGTTTCTCATCCCCGTGATCTAAAAATGATGAATAAGGGAAATGTACTGATGAAATTTTCAGAAGCGGGGGTTCCCGTTATACATGTTCTCAATATTAGGGAATTGTGTGATTCATTCGGATTAGATTTTGCACCCGTTCCTTTTCCTCCGATTGGAAAGGGAGGATTATATTCAATGGAAGCTTATAATTTACAGATCACACTGACAGCTCTTTTTATTGCTGTTGGAAGTTTAATTGGGGTTTCCATTCATTCTCACAATCAAATTGTACATCAACGAGATTCTTATGAGCCAGAATCGATTTTATAACATTCTCTTTTTATCAGTGTTTTGTGGGTTGGGATTTGGGAAATCCGTCGATCCCATTGAATTGGATAACCGTGAAATTCTTATCGTGGGTGAAAATAGACAGGAATATTTTTCATTATATCCGTCTTCTCTTCACTATACTGTATATGGACCGGATACTGTAAAACTCATTGCAAGAAGGGCAATTCCTTCAAGAGACCACAAAATTCATACATTCGGATATACGTTGGTATTGGATAAAAAAGATACCATTCGTACTAAATTTAAAAAAAGAATATATTCTAAAATTTCATCTATTGAGCATAAAAGGCATGGATATTCAAGTGCGGGGTTTTACTCATTACCTATTCCGGAAGGAAAGCATGAGATTGAACTTATGCCAGATTTAAAATACAGTCGAAAAGTATTAATGCGAGTGATTATACATCCATCGTTTCGAGATAAAGGAAGAGGAAAATTCGTTTTACCCGATTCTGAAACACCACTATTTTATATTCATTTTGGACATAAAAAAGTTAGATACTTACAACTTGACTATTGGAATCAAATGAAATTTTCAATTTCCAATACCAAAAGAATAAAAGCGATTTGCAGATTGAAATATTTTGAGGATATGTCTAAATCTCAGAATTATCGTTTGAAACTCACTAAAAATGACACGGTTCTCACTACCTATTTTATCCAAACAGAGCCCTCGTCTGAAAAATTGTTTATGGATGAATTACCCATGGATATCGGTATTTCCAATAGCATCGACATGGAATTAGAACCTGGTAATTACATTCTGGAATTATTGGATGAAAATCGGTCTGTGTATTTGCGAGTGATGGAATATGAATTATAAATATTTCATTCTATATTTTCTTTTTGTGATGGTTTTTTCACAGGCACAATCGCTAAAAAACCGTCTTTTAGTTCCACTTTATATTTATCCATCTATTTCGTTTGGATACGATTCTAACATCTTAAAATTTTCCCCATCGGACATAAACGAACTGGAAACCAATTCTCCACTTCTTAGCAATGCTAAATATTACGATAGTGAAATTTCCCGAATAAAAATGAAATTATTTTATAGTCCGGTTTTGTCTAATTCTCATGAAACCAATTTCAAACTAAACATAGCTCACTCCATGTACGGTAGATTTAAAGAAAAATCTTATTCACATTTATCGATGAAATTTGAATATCATTTAGGTTCATATAATTGGTTTAAAATTGGATATGGGATACTCCCAAAATATTTTCTCAGGAATTATAGAGATTTGGATTCTCAAGATTTATCACGATACCCATGTACATTTACGTATGAAACTGTATTTGCTTCCTATTCATTTCCTTTATCAAAAACATCTTGGATTAAAATGAATTTGACTCGTGGAAATGAATTTTACAACGAACGGTTTACCGAATTTGACCAACAAAAAACTTCAGGACAAATTAGAATTCATTCAAAATTTTCTAAAAACATAAAATATTACTTCACGATCCTTCATGGGGTTAGCAATAATATTTCTTTTCATAATGGACAGATTTCGACCCATGTGGATCGGTCATATATATTTGATTCAGTTGGTTTTGGAGCATCCATCAATCCTTCAATTCATCCATGGCTTGAATCATTCGGTTTTACATCATCTGTGGAGCAGAGATTATATGATTTAGTATCGCAGGTTGAATCAATAGATGACTGGAAATATTATCTGGAGTTTTCCTTAAAATTGTGGAGCAAATTTTATATTCAAGACGGGTTTGATTTTTCTATATCTTATCAATATAACAATCGGGATGCTGATTCAAATCCATCAGGGGAATTTATTTGGGTTGAAGATGTGAAAGATTTTTCAAAACATGTTTTTTGGATTGATTTCAACTATGATTTAACATTGGACTTATTTTATTAAAATCATGAAACATTTCATATTTTTCATTTTGATACTCATAATGGTTGGATCCTGCAGGAAACCCGTTGACCCAATTTTAGAAGAAGATTCCTTTGACTATCATAGTTGGGGAACTTTTGACGTAGGAGGAGAATGTCTTGATGTAGATGTTTCCGATTCTATACTAGTAACTGCGGCAAATTATAATGGATTTTTTGTGCTAAAAATTGATGAAAACAATCAGACATTGGAACCCATTTATCACGACCGGGATTTAGATCCTACCGTAGGAGATAATCGTGCAGAACGAGTGATTCTGTCGAAAAATCATGGGATCGTCTTTATATTGGACAAATATGATAAGATTTGGATGCATAAGTTAAACGGAGCTCAATATATGGACAATTGGGTTAGTAGTTGTACATTTGACGTGTGGCTTGGTATGGCCATAGATGATAGAGAAGATGAAATTGGAATCTATTCCCTTGTGAAACACAATGCTGCTCAGACGGATACGGGAGGGACCGTTGGAGATTTTGATCAATTTTCAACGTCATTAATTTGGAAAAACTTGACGGATGTAGCACCGGAAGATCTGTTTAATAATTCAGGACATCCGCAATGTGAATACACTTATAATTTTTCAATTCTTCCATCAGAGTTGTTTTATTCAGATGGATTATTAAGTGTAGCAAATGGAGAATTAGGGGTTTTGGTTTTAAAACAAACACATGAAAATATTTGTTTAGATGATTCAGAGACCATCATTCAAGACTTTATACCCACAGGAGACATTACGGTGGATAGAGACGTATGTGAAAAGCCACAATTTTTAGGTGGTTTTAATGGTATTTTTGAACCTAAGAATGGAATGATACCCTCCATATTTTCCTCTTTTGATACTCCAGGTAAAGTACGTACAGTCTATTCGGTTGATCATACTATACTAGCTGGATTGTCAAATAGCAATGGTTGTTTCATTCAAAACATTGACACCACGGGGACTGTGCTAAATCATCATATAATTGCCGATGGATTTTCGGTGTACGGAATCCATTTTGATGGAGAATTATTGGCACTTGCATGCGGCCACGACGGGGTTTTAGTTTATGAATGGAATGGAGTTGGGATACCGGTTAAGCTGGGACAAATTGAAACCAGTTATGCAAATAAATTAAATATTAATCAAGACAGAATCTTCGTTGCAACAGAAGACGGTATAGAAATTATTGAAATCAATAGGAGTCCATAAATATGAAAACAATAAATAAATTATACATTTTTACGGTATTTATTTCTTTAACTTTTGCTCAATTTGATTGGACGGAAAATGGGGTTCCTTTGCGTCAAGGAGTACATATTGAATGGCAAAGAACAGGAGATAAAACTCCGGAAGGAGATTTAATTTTTGCATGGTCGGATACTAGAAATGGCATCCGAGATGTATTTGCTCAAAAAGTGAATGTCAATGGTGAAAAATTATGGGGACCGGAAGGTATTCAAGTTGTCATAGCTGAGGGAAGACAAGAAGACCCCATTCTAATTTCTGACAATAATGGTGGAGCATTTGTCATCTGGGCTGACTATAAAAACGAGCCGGACACTGAAGGGGATGTTTATGGTCAACATATATTATCAGATGGAACGTTAGCTTGGGATAGTGCAGGATTGCCATTGACGAATAAGTCTGGACGCCAAACATCCTTAAATATGTGTTCAGATGGCGAAGGTGGTGTCTTTGCAATTTGGAAAGATTATGAACCCAGTTCGTATGGCCACATCTATGGAACTCATATTTCAGCGGAAGGGACTATTTTAAATCAGGGTGAAGGATTTCCAATTGTGGCTTATCCTTCTTATAAGGGTTATGCTAGTCTTGAAAATGCTGGACCTGGATTTTCGGTATTAATTTGGCAGGATGCCCGATATGGAAATGGAAATGGTCAGTGGGATGAGGGAGAACCTTTTACAGATGATAATGAAAATGGAATCTGGGATGAAGGTGAATCCTACCAGGAATTAAATGGTGAGGATTTATTTGCCCAGAGAATATCAAGTAACGGGTCAGAGTTAGTCATTCAGTGGAGTACCCCGGAAGAAGGTGGAAAACATGTTTGCAGTGCTTTAAAAGATCAAACAAGCCCACGGGTAACCCATTTCAACGGATTTACAACGGCAATTGTTTGGCAAGATAACCGAACCAATGGGTTGGTTGGAAATGCAAATAGTGATATTTACATTCAATTTTTAAATGAATCAGGTAATCCAATCTTAGCAGAAAATGGAATACCTATTTCTGAAGGAAGTTGGGTTAAGCAATTACCCAGGGTAAAAACGGATGGGACTTTTGCATTTGTGGTTTGGGAGGAGGATCAAAATATGAATAGTTTTGATATCTCAGGCCAAAAATTGGATATCAATGGAACCATAAGCTGGGAAGACAATGGGAGAGAAATTGTATCTTACGAAGGGAAACAGGAGCAGGTACGTCTCACTCCTGATGGTTTAGGAGGAGTTTATATTACTTGGGAGGACAACAGGGAAACACGATCCACTGAAAATGATATTTATCTTCAACATATCAATTCATCTGAAAATGAGTTAGTGGAAAATGGTCTCGCCATTTGTTCTGCAGAAAATTTGCAACGTGCTCCCTTACTGAAACAAGATGGGAATGGAGGTGTGTACATTTTATGGGAAGATCAAAGGTCCGGAAGTGCCGCCGTATTTATGCAGCATTTATCTGAAACACAAGAGATAAGTTTTCAGGAAAATGGGGAAGAGCAGTTCTATGGCATTGGGACAGACGGAGGCGGACATTCCTATTCGATGGGATCACTTTACATGGGAGGAGATGAAAACCTTGTGTATTGGTTGGACCATCGAAGTGGAAGTTTGACATATGGTCAAAAAATAACCTCTGAGTTTGGAAGTGAACCTATCAATAATGGAATATCAATGTGCATGGATCCAAATCAAAGTGAAACAAAAATTGTGAAAAATGATTCCAATTTGCTTTTGGGTTATTTAAACAATCAAGCTGACCAATTGGCATCTTACCAAATGTTGGATTTAAACTTGAACCCAATCAATGGTGATTTGGGACTTCAAGTTGAATCCACTTCGGATTACCAACCCTATTTTGATACGGTAGTTGATGAATACGGTAATTTTTATTATGGATATTCAAAACAATTGGATTTCGGACCCTATTATAATGATATTTTTCTTCAAAAATTTGATTCTGACGGAAATCCATTGTGGAGCACTCCAATACAGGTTACTGAACGGTGGGGTGAGGATAATGTAAAATCAATTCATCCCTTGTCTGGTGGAGGATGTATTCTAATTTATGAAGCTGGAAGTTTTACCGGAATCAGTCTAAAATCTATAGCAGTAGATGGGGATGGAAATATAGCAGAAGGTTGGGGAAATGGTCCAATTGATTTAACCAACATGTCCAACATTTTTCAGTATTATGAAGATTCCTTCCATACCAATAATTATGTGTTTGTTTCTTGGAAGGATACGAGGGGAAATGGTTATGATGTGTATGGACAATTTCTAGGGATGGATGGAACCATTTTGGGAAATGCTGAGGGAATCGTGGTAGCAGGATATCCAAATGATCAGGATAATTCTACGGTAGCATTAAACTCATCTGGAAATGAAATCTTGGTGTGTTGGGAAGATAACCAATTTGGAGATGATACGGATATTTTGTGCTCTTCAATATCAACCTCTGACCATTCCATTGGGGATTTAGTTTATGTCGCAAATTCAAACGATGAGGAGATGAGTCCATATTTGTTTCCTTCAGAAACTGGATCATATTTAATCACATGGGAAAATAGAGTGGGTGGACTTGATTCTGATATATTTTATCAGGAAATAAATAATGGAGTTGGTGTCCATGATGAAAATGGCTTGTCTGTGTGCGACGTTCCCTTTGATCAGACTAATCCAAAAATTGGTCTTTATTCAGAATCAAGCAATTCATACATAATTTATTGGGATGATAAACGAAGTACAGGGAAAGCTGAATTGACCAATATATTTTGCCAATCGGTAACCATTGAATCTGAACAGGGATTAATGATTTCATATTTGGATGATTGGAATATTGTGGGACTCCCATTAATTCCACCAGATGTATATTATACTGAAGTCTTTCCCGATGCTATTCCCGGTACTATGTATTCATTTAATGGATCTTATACTCCTTCCCAAGAATTGGTTTTAGGTGAGGGATATTGGTTGAGATTTAATCAATCCGGTACCACAACTTTAACGGGTACGATTGTTGAGGAATATACAAGAGAATTAATGGAAGACTGGAATTTAATCTCGGTGCTGGATCAACCCATGGATGTTGAACAAATTGGTGATCCTGAAAACATCATTATCCCGGGAACCATTTACGGATTTTCAGAAGCGTATGAACCATCTTCCTTATTGGTTCCAGGAAAGGGATATTGGATTCGGACCACACAAGCAGGAGAAATCACTTTTTACTCAAATCCTTCAACCCAACGATTCTCTAAAACTATTGATAATGATGATGTAAACACTTTAGAAATAAATGGTGTCGTATTATATTTTGGAATCAATGTCCAGGAGTCAAAAAATTTGCAATACAGTCTTCCTCCAAAGCCGCCGACGGGTGCATTTGATGTTCGATTTTCAGGTGGATGGACATATCCTGAAGAATCCAATATCATTGAAGTGATGCATAAAGGACTTCCACTAAACCTCTCCTATAATATCAAAGAAAGTAATGAAAAAAATGAAAAATGGAAATTAGTAAATTTAGAAACCAATGAAACTTTTAGGTTATCCGTTGGAACTGGGGAAATATTATTACCACCTGCAAATCAATATAGACTTGAAAAATGGGATTCCACCATGCCTGAAGCATTTAGTTTAAGCCAGAATTTTCCAAACCCATTTAATCCAAAAACCAATATTATGTTTGATGTACCAGTTGAATCACACATTAATTTGACAGTTTTTGATGTGACTGGGAAGATGGTAAATATACTTGTGGATGACATTAAAAATCCCGGATCTCATACTGTTTCTTGGGATGGATTGGATGTAAATAATCAGATTCTTCCCAGTGGTGTTTATCTATATTCCATTAAAGCTGGGCAATTTCATGATGTGAAAAAAATGATATTTGTCAAATAAACTTCAAAAATGACATTGAAAAAATTATTTTCCATCCTATTATTGGGTGCATCTTTATATCCCCGAGAGAGTACACTTCCTAGCTTTTATCATACTTACGAAGATATAGAAGCTCAACTAAATGCGTGGGATGAACAATTTGGAACTGCCCCTCAGGGGCAGAGTGGAATCATTTTCCATAAGGAAATTATTGGATATTCAACTGAGGATAATCTTCCATTTTGGGCTGTGAAAATATCAGATAACGCAGATGAAGATGAGGACGAACCAAGCATTTTGATTTTGGGACAGTGTCATGCTGAAGAGATCTATGGTGTAGAGATAGCCATGGCATTGATAAATTGCCTTTTAAATTTCGGTGCGGAAAATTGTTTTTCCTCAGAAATTGCTGGACAAGTATTGTACAATCTTCATGCACTTGAAATTTGGATTGTACCTACTTATAATCCTGAAGGACTCAGAGTAGTTCATGGATATCAAGAATTAGACGATGATACTACACAATGGATACAAGATGAAAGTTATAGAAAAAATAAACGGGATATAAATTTAGATGGAATTTTCAATTTTGATAATACAGTGGAAGCGGGAAATGATTCGGATGGTGTGGATTTAAATCGGAATTATGATTTCAATTGGATGTTTGGTGATGACGTTTATGTAGAAGATTGCAATGGAAATTATTGTTCCCATTTTGATTATTATAAAGGTGATGCTCCTTTTTCAGAAATGGAAACTCAAGCCATTCGGGATTTCGCTATTGAAAAACAATTTTTATTGTCAATTGCCTACCACAGTTCAAGGTCTGGAAATGTATCTGAAAAAGTAATCTATTCATGGGAGTGGGGTGCTGGTACAAAATATGCTCCTGATTTTAATATAATTCAGGACATCGGTTTAACTATTGCAGGACTCATTCCCATGGACAGTGGAGGCGGTTCAACATACACACCCACTACGAGTAAAAGTATGAAAGGAAATGCTCATGATTGGTTTTATAAAGAAACAGGATGTTTCCAATATCTAATAGAAGTGGGAACCGATGACATGCAGTCTTCAGATAGTCTAACCGTATCAGAAGTAATTGAGAATAATTTTACCAGTATTTTTTATATGTTTAATCGAGCTTGGGGGAATTTTACTGTCCCAGTGGAAAAAAATCAAATCACAGGATTGGTTACAGATAGTATGACAGGAGAACCGGTTCAGGCACAGGTGAAAATTTTAGAAATGGATGGTGGAATGTTAACTCCTCGATTAACAAATCAATTTGGAAGATTTCGAAGATTATTGAACGAAGGTAATTACACCTTAAACGTTTCAGCAGTTGGATATGAAAATTATGAATATTCTTTTTATTCCTCAAATGCTTCTGTTAATGAACACCATGTGGAACTTACTCAGAAACCACAGCATTCTGTATCCATAATGCTTTCTGTCCCGGATGGATTTTCAGAATCATTAACCATGATTAAAAGCTCTCCATTAATAACAGATACGTTACAAATAGAGAGTGGGGAATCTGAATTTTTATGGTATGAAAATGATTATCGTCTAATTATCTTAGGAAATGGACTTGCACCTTCAATTATTGATTTAAAATTGGATCAAACTATCAATCTTTCTCTTGATCTTGCTGAACAGGAAATCATGTTTTCAGATTCCTTTGAGGATTTACAATATTGGTCCAGTAATAGTGTGTATTGGAATGCTGATGGAAAATTAAAATCTCAATCGGATGAGACTTACGAAGATTTGATTGATATTGATTTAACATCGAACGAAATAATTATCGTTGATGAAGACACAGAAGCTGTATTTCGATTTGATTTTAGGTACGAATTAGAGTGGGATAACGACACCCTTTCATTTGGAATTAACCACATAAATGATAATCAAATTATTTGGTTAAAACATTGGGTAAATCAGCAATGGGATTATCACACCGAATTTATTCCTTTTTTGTTTGAATCGGAGTCCGCTTATTTTCCGGTAATTCGATTAAAATCTGATGAAAATATTAATTTTAGGGGTGTGGAAATTGAGTCATTATCCTTGATCAAAGGATCATCCATCCAGTTGAATGTCGAACCATCCGTGATTCCCAGTTCATTCCAGTTATCACAAAATTATCCCAATCCCTTTAATTCCAATACGATTATTACAATTACCTTAGAAAATGCTACATTTTTAGATTTTACTATTTATGATTTAAACGGAAGGGTGGTGACCCAACCCTTAACCCAAACATTTTTTGAAACTGGAGTGCATTCAATTCCATTTCAATCAGGAGACTTGACCAGTGGAATATATTTTTATTCTAT
>CAZBZK010000029.1:0-18376 GCA_964496365.1 uncultured bacterium | reverse complement strand
TTCAATCCTATCTAAAAAAAGAGATTTCATACGATGAAATGAAAGAAGAAATTATGATTAAAACCCGACAATTTTCACGGCGTCAGGTGCAATGGTTCAAAAAAGAAGATATGGATTTGAAAATTGATGTTTCTGGAATGACAACATTTCAAATCGAAGATAGTATATTGAGTGTGTTACATAAATCCAAAAGTAATTCCACCTGAAATAATCAGGTTTTTTGAAATTCCCTTTTGAATAGAATCGCCGGAAATCCCAAGTCCAAAATGGCAAACAATCCCTTGAAAAACCGTCATCATTTTAAGTCCATAACCGATATGGTTTTTTTGGGGAGTCATGAGAATTCCCGACCTGAATCCAATATCAATATCGGGCATTAACGAGTAATCAATTCTAAGATTTCCTAAAATCCCTTGGTCGATTCGAAACTCTCCATAATGGGAACCGGGGAGAAAATCCAGTTGATCCAGTTCCCAGGAACCACCCACTATAAATTGATTTACCACATTTAAATTCTTACTGAAAAATGCCTTTCCTGTCATCATGATTTGGAAATCATGGATTTTTTTCCCAAATCCTCCACTAAAATGTCCTTTATAAAATGAATGATATCCATTCATGTATTGAAGTGATACAGTTAATTTTTTCCCATCCCAGCGATTGTTAAAAAAGTCCTCATAAATCACATTTTTATACGATTGTTGTAGGGAGATCCCTGTATAAAATTGGTTCCAAATGGATTCAATTTCATTTGAAAGTCCATTCACATGTTCCTTCAAAAACAAAACACCAAACCTAGTTGATGTATTTCGATTATGTTTTGCAACTGAATAGAGTTGAAAGAAAGAAGTGGAGTTTTTAAATTCTAATCTGGGGTCTCGTTTCCCATCCTTATATCGATAAATCGAACCGTTTGAATTTTGAGGGGTTACATCAAGAGATATTCCCATAGACAGATTCTTTTTCAGTTTAAGTTCACCCTTTCCAAAAATCGTCCATCCAACGATGCCTAACTGAAATAATTTATTGGGTTGGTCAGGAAAAATTGAAATGACTGCAGGGGCAACCAGAGAGGGAGATTCATATCCTATATTAACCAGAAAAGCAGGTGAACTTCCATATAAAGGAAATGAAATAGACAGGGTGAATAGGAATCGTTTACAATCCATATCGTCCCAGTTCTTCTGAAATTCTAATACCCTGATATCTTGCCATGGTCATAATGGACACCATGGGGTTGGCACCGCAGGATTCCGGAAATGAAGATGAATCACAAACCATGAGGTTTTTCACTTCTTTTGATTCGCATCGGGAATTTAAAAATCCCATTTCATGATCTTCCCCCATGCTTGCGGTTGCCTGACAATGAGCTGATGTTATACTGGTTTGATGCGGTAAGAATTGTAACTCATTACAATATATTGCATCTTTTTTATGATGAAAATGAGGTCGATTTAAGGACCCAATAACTTCTTCCGAAGGAAGCATGACCTCTTTCGCTCCGGATCCAAACATTATTTCAACCCCTTTCACTGCTGCTATTCGAAGCCGTTTTTTATCTGATTGTGAAAGACGATAAAAAATATCCGGTTTATGGGTATATTTATTCCATACTACACGGTTCAATCGGTTTGGAGTATCCACAAGCATGACACCAAATCCGTTTATTTTTTCGTATTGTCTCATCAGTTCAAAATGTGAAGTCCCAATTCCGGGAATCATACCAGCAGCGTAAATTGGATGACCAAATAGACATTCATAATAAAATCCATGGGATTCATAAAAATGGTCAGAGTACATGGATCCTGTGATTCCTCGATAATTAATAATTGGTTCATTCTGAATTCCTATGATAGGAAGACTTGGATGGATGATGAGACCTTTCCCCAGTGATTGATTTGGGTCAGGATGTCCCGACCGCATGAGCAGAGCAGGAGATTCTATAGCTCCTGCTGCAACTATGATTAATTTAGCTTCAATTGAAATAGGTCCGGATGGATACACATTAGGAATTGATTTAGAATGAGCCGTGACAATGTTTCCAATAATTTTTTTGGCTGTTTTACTTCCATTATTTTCAGAATATTGAATGGAATCAATGTGGCAATTGTGAAGTAATTGAACACCATTTTGGATCGCATCTTGAACATAAGTGATCATTGTACCCATTTTTCTGTCATAGGCACATCCTAACGTACAAAATCCACACCCGATACAATCCTTCATATTCAATTCAAATTTTTTATGAGAAAACCCTTCAGATTTACATCCCTTTGCAAATAGTCGGTTATTATCATTCACCATTTTATCTTCAGGTTCGTGGATATTTAATCTATTGCGGACGTGATTCAGTGCATTGGGCATATTGAGTCCGGGGATTCCATAATCATTTGCTGATGGATCGAATGAATAATGTTCTATTCCATATTGCTGTTTCCAACGCTCCCAAACGGATGGGATAGGATCGAAACAAAGAGCTACATTTACAGTGGTTCCGCCTCCTACACATTCACCACCTCGGACGGCAATAGAGCCATCCTTGCTCCCTCTTGTCCCTCGTTCAGCGAATAAATGTCTGGCTTTCAATTCCTCCTGTTCAAAAGTGTGTCCTTGAAAATGACCCCCTTTTTCAATAAGGCAAATTTTCTTATTGGTTTTTTCTGATAAAGTGGAAGCTAAAACTCCCCCGGAAGCACCGGAGCCGATAATGGCAATATCAAAGGAAAGTTTCATCGGTTTTCCCTATGAATAAAATGTCCTTTATAACCGATTGCATCCCACATTTTATCCTGACAATACGCACAAGCATTGATCACACCTTTGGCACTGTTGTAAAACATACGCCGAATAGAAAAACTGCTTTTAGCCCACAATGAAAAATAAGCCTCTTGAGCTTCAACCGGAGCAGATTGAAAGGATTTGTGTGTCCCAAATTCCTTTTGGAATTTTTGAAATAGATCCTTATCATGTTCTAGGAATTCTGTCATTTTATGTTCAATTTGAGCGTTCTCTAATTTTTCAAATTCACTAAAGCTTTTGGTTTCCTCATCCATTATTGCAGGTAGTTTTTGAGGAAACAATTCAATGTCATTAAACACCATGAATGCCCTTTGAAATGGTTCAAGATTTTCGTCAGAAAGGGGAAAATGAACTTCCATATTTTTCAATACAACATCAGGAGTGATGGGGGGAAAATCCTGATGATTAAATGGAAGAATGATTTTAATTAATGATGTTAGAATGGGTGTGTATTGATCAGGATGTGGATCATTGGTGAGGAGGTGGATGAATTTGGTTCGGGATGTAAACGGGACACAGCTTGACAATCCCAAAACTGCTATAGATTTCAAAAAATTTCTTCTTGATATTTGACTATTCTCAGAGGATAACATTAATTTTTATGTTCATAATTATTTTATAAATTTTTAAAACTCCTATAATAAGTGTACCAAAATTTTGAGCTTTCTACAAGATTAAAATTTATTTTTCTTTTATATTCAACAATTGAAATTCAAGTTTTTTCTTTAATAAAAATATGGGTAAATTTGGTCTGATAATAACCCTTTAAACCGATCCGGTGAGACGGTAAGGGCAGAAGATAAACCTCCGTTCAGAGGGATCAAGTTTGATCATTCTGCCCGGAGGTTTTTTTATGGAAAGATATGAATATTAAGTCTAAAACAAAACTATTAGGAAAATCAGAAATTTCTGGTTTAATACATCGTTTGACTCATGAGATTGTGGAAAAAAACACAAATCCGGAGGACATAGTGCTCATTGGGATTTTATCCCGGGGAGAACCATTGGCTTATCGATTTAAAGATAAGATTTATGAAGTTACTTCAAAAAATGTGGAGTTGGGTACGGTCAATATATCATTTCACAGAGACGATTTTATGGAACGATTGGTAGTTCCCCAGATCAAAGGAACAGATATTTCCTTTAGTTTAGATAAAAAAACCGTAATCCTTGTTGATGATGTGCTCTATACAGGCAGAACCATTAGAGCTGCTATTGATGAAATTTTGTCATTTGGCAGACCATCTAAAATTCAATTAGCGGTCTTAGTAGACAGGGGCCACCGTGAAATGCCTATCAAGGCAGATTATGTGGGGAAAAATATTCCAACCAACGATGGTGAACATGTGAATGTGTATTTACATGAGGTGGATGGAAAAGATTTGGTGGAACTTCGTCGGTATACAAAAGGTAGCGATGATGCTGAGTAATCGTCATTTATTGGGATTGAAAAACTACCCCGGTGAAGATATCCAAACCATTATCGATACAGCATTTCAATTTAGGGAAGTTTTAGATCGCCCTATAAAGAGAGTACCATCACTGCAGGGACACACCATTGTGAATCTATTTTTTGAAAATTCAACCCGGACACGTATCAGTTTTGAACTTGCCCAAAAACGGTTGAGTGCAGACATCGTGAATTTTTCCGGATCGGGTAGCAGTTTAAAAAAAGGAGAGTCATTTAAAGATACGGTGCAAAATTTAGAGGCAATGAAGATTGATGCAGTAGTCATGCGACATCCTGTTCCGGGATCCGCACTCAAATTAACTGAATTTGTGGATGCTGTAGTTATAAATGCAGGTGATGGGATGCATGAACACCCCACTCAATCCATTTTAGATATGATGAGTCTCCATGAAAAGTTTGGTTTCTTGAAAGATTTGAAAGTTGGAATCATCGGAGATATAGCACATAGCAGAGTTGCACGAAGTAATATTTATGGTTTAACAACTATGGGTGCCGAAGTAACCATATGCGGACCACCGACTTTGTTACCGTTGAATGTAGAGGTTTTACCAGCAAAAGTTTCGTATTCCATTGATGATGTAATCGATTGGGCAGATGCAATCATTGTCCTGCGGTTACAACTTGAACGGATGGGTCAAAAACTTATTCCGTCAGTGAGAGAATACAGGTCACTGTTTGGTATAACTTCAGAACGAATGGAAAGTCACGATAAACAACTTGTCATCATGCATCCAGGTCCCATGAACAGGGGAATCGAAATTGACAGCGATATTGCGGATGGAAAACACGCTATTATTTTAAATCAGGTGTTAAATGGAGTCGCATCAAGAATGGCAATTCTTTATTTACTTCTGGGGCAAAAATTACCTTCGGAAAGGGATTAGAATTTATTAGAATGAAAATGAAGCATAAAAAACAGCCTAAATCTTTTTTATTGAAAAATGGTACCATTATTGATCCACATTCCAAAAAGTCATTTGCAGGCCACGTCTGGATAAAAAATGGGAAAATTGAAGCCATACTTAAATCTAAACCACAGGAAGACATTCCCTCTATTGATTGTTCTGGAAAAATTATCACTCATGGTTTTTGTGATGTGCATGTCCATTTCCGTGAACCGGGGCGTGAGGATAAGGAAACACTGGTAACCGGTTGTAATGCTGCTCTGGCAGGTGGATTTACAAGGGTCTGCGTTATGCCTAATACCGATCCCCCTATGGATTCACCGGAATCCATTCGTTTTATCATGGAAAAATCCGAAACCCTTCCTGTTCATGTACATCCCATCGGAGCAATCACGAAAAATCAAGCTGGAAAAGAATTAACTGAAATGGGGAGTATGGTAAGTGCAGGAGCAGTTGCGTTCAGTGATGACGGACTTCCGGTTTCAGATGGTCAGGTTTTTCGGTTAGCATGTGAATATGCTAAAATGTTTGGCGTTCCAGTCATTAATCATGCAGAAGATCCTTGTATTCGTAAGAATGGTGTGATGCATGAAGGAATGGTTTCAGCAGAGATTGGATTGGCTGGTAATCCGGATATAGCAGAATCATCTATGGTGAACCGGGATTTAGAACTGAGTTCCCTCACCAAAACTCATCTTCACGTTCCCCATGTCTCTGCCGAAAGAAGTATTGAACATTTAAGGAAAACATTGGAGTTTTCGAAATCGGTTTCGGCGGAAGTAACTCCCCACCATTTATTTTTTAATCATGATTCTTTAAAATCATTTGACACATCATTCAAAGTAGCTCCACCGATTAGAACAGAAAAAGACAGAAAAGCACTGATTTCTGCAATAAAAGAGGGAATTATCACCTGTATAGCCACCGACCATGCTCCCCATACTGTAGAAGAAAAAGAAGCAGATTTTAACGAGGCTCCGTTCGGGATGATCGGATTGGAATCCTGTTTTGGAGCCATCCATAAAGTATTAAAAGATGAGCTTGATATTATAGAGATAATTTGTTTACTGACAGTCAACCCTCGGAACATTATGGGATTTGAAACAGATCTTTTCAAAAGAGGAACCAATGCCGAGATAGCGATTATAGACCCCCACAAAAAATGGGTATTTGGATTGGACCATATTTATTCCAAATCCAGAAATAGTCCTTTTATTGGAGAAACACTTGTGGGTGAAGTAACCCATGTGATATCAAAAAACATATTATTTTCTTAGTTGACATTCTATAATAAAGAGTACTATCTTCATCGGCTTTATTCGTTACAATAATTATGAAAACAAGATCAATCAAACTATCAGAGATAAATCATCAATGGTGGATCGCTGATGCGGACGGTCAAGTGCTAGGTCGTTTTGCCAGTCGTATCGCACAAATACTACGTGGAAAACATAAACCAAGTTTCACTCCCCACATGGATATGGGAGATTGTGTGGTTGTGATAAACGCAGAGAAAATTAGAGTCACCGGTAAAAAAGAAACAGATAAAGAATATTTTAAGCATTCTGGTTATCCCGGTTCAAAATCATTTAAAAATGTTAAATTGATACGAAAAACCAATCCTGAGAGAATAGTTCAAAATGCGGTGAAAGGTATGTTACCCCATAATCGATTGGGACGGAAAATTAACACTCATTTAAAAGTTTATGCAGGGAGTGAACATCCCCATCAAGCTCAAAACCCGAAAAAATTGGAATTTTAAATGTCTAAATCATCTTACTATGGTACAGGGAGAAGAAAAAGTTCCATTGCCCGAGTTTATTTAAGTCCGGGGAAAGGAAAAATTACCATAAATGGTCAACCTTACAATGATTATTTATGTCGAGGACCTCTTGGCATGGTAGTTACTCAACCACTTCATGCAGTAGAATCAATGGATAGTTATGATATTCAAGCTCAGGTTAAAGGAGGAGGATTAACAGGGCAAGCTGGAGCGCTTAGGCTTGGAATCGCCAGAGCATTACTTCAGGTCAATGAAGATTATAGAAAAATATTGAGAACCGGAGGGTATCTAACCCGAGACTCTAGACGTGTTGAACGTAAAAAATATGGTCAACCTGGAGCTAGAAAACAGTTTCAATTTTCAAAACGGTAATATTATGTCAGTAATAAAATTTGATGATTTGCTAAAGACCGGAGCTCATTTTGGTCACGTTACCAGTAAATGGAATCCTCATTATGAACCCTATGTTTTGATGGTAAAAAATGGTGTTCATATTATTAATTTAGAAGAGACCATCAAAAACCTCAATAATGCCATTCAATTTCTTCAGGATACTGTCAGAAATAAAGGGGAAATATTATTTATTGGTACCAAAAAACAAGCCAAAGACATTGTTCAACAAGAAGCCGACAAATGCCGTATGTATTATGTTGTAGAACGATGGCTGGGTGGTACTTTGACAAATTTTTCTACCATTAAAAAAAGTATTAAACGACTTCAAATGTTGGAAAAAGAAGGTTCCAGTATTTATGAAAATCTGACTAAAAAAGAAATTCAAATGCTGAATAGAGAACGCATTAAGTTATCAGACCAACACAGAGGTATTAAAGATATGCGTCGGCTCCCGGATGTTTTGGTTGTTGTTGATGCAAACCATGAAGCTACGGTCATTAAAGAAGCAAAACGGTTAGAAATTCCAATTGTTGCCATCGTCGATTCCAATACGGACCCGAGACCCATAGATTATCCAATTCCTGCAAACGATGACTCTATCCGCACGATTCAACTCATTATTTCATCTATTGCTGATGGAATCATCACAGTTAGAAATGAAATGAAGGGTGGATCGGATCAAGAAGTTGGCGAGACTGAGTCAGATAAAAACGAGACACCTGATGCAGTAACATCACTACCCGGAGACGGAAATAGTGATACATCCTCATCTGAAAATTCGGGTGAAGAATTATCGTTAGGCAAAGGAGATACGGAAGTGGAATCGGAAGAGCAGGACTCAACCGAATCAGACCATTCAGAAAGTAATGAAGAAACCATTGATGAGGGTGAATCCGATGAAACATCTGGAGATGAACCAAAGGAGAAGGATGATCCCTCCAAAGAATTAAAAGAAGAAAAGAAATAGACCTATGACAGTAAATGCACAATTAGTGAAAGAATTAAGAGAAAAAACAGGTGCAGGAATGATGGATTGTAAACATGCACTGGTAGAATCCTCTGGAGATTTAAGTAAGGCAGTTGACTTTTTACGTAAAAGTGGAATTGCAAAAGCTGAGAAAAAAGTATCCCGAGCTGCTATGGAAGGAATGATATATTCCTACATTCATCAGGGTAGTCGGTTGGGAGTCTTATTGGAGTTGGGATGTGAAACGGATTTTGTAGCAAAAACAGAAGAATTCAAGGAATTAGCACATAATGTTTCCATGCAGATTGCCGCTACAAATCCCATCGCCATTTCCAGAGACCTTGTTTCTCAAACTATCATTGACAGAGAAAAAGAGATTTATGCTGACCAAGCTAAGTCTTCAGGTAAACCTGAAAATATCATAGAAAAAATGGTAGAGGGAAGATTGAATAAATTTTTTCAGGAAGGATGTCTGATGGAACAAAATTTTATTAAAAACCCAGATAAAAAACTACAAGATATTATCACCGAAACTATAGCAACTTTAGGTGAAAATATTTCGGTAAACCGCTACATAAGGTTTGCCATAGGTGAAGATCCTAATCTGTAATTATAGTTATGAATAAGCCTGTCTATAGACGGGTCCTTTTAAAATTGAGTGGAGAAGCTCTAGCCGGGGATAAAGGGTTTGGGATTGATCCAACACGAGCCGAATATCTAGCAAATGAGGTAAAATCCATTTATGAATTAGGTGTTTCCATTGGTCTTATCATAGGAGCAGGGAACATTTTCCGAGGATTACAAGCAGCAGGAAAGGGGATGGATCGAGTAACAGGAGATTATTTAGGGATGTTAGCAACTATTATGAATTCCATTGCTTTACAGGACGCTTTGGAAAAAATTAACTGCGAAACCCGAACACTCACAGCTCTAAAAGTGGACCAGATTGCAGAACCCTATATCAGAAGACGAGCGTTGCGTCATTTAGAAAAAGGTAGAATCGTTTTGATTTCAGGAGGAACAGGTAATCCATTTTTTAGTACGGATACCGGTGCAGCTCTTCGGGCTTCTGAGTTGGGAGCAGAAATTGTATTGAAAGGAACCAAAGTAAATGGTGTTTATGATAAAGACCCACAACTGTATTCGGATGCAATCAAATTTGATACGATTTCATATAAAGAAGTACTTCAGAAAGATTTACGGGTTATGGATATGACGGCTATAACTTTATGTAGTGAAAATTCACTAAAAATACAGGTTTTTAATATTAATTCGCCTGGTTACTTGAAAGATGTTGTTTTAGGCAATAACTTAGGTACCTTAGTTCAGGACTAATTTATGATACAGGATATAATAAAAGATGCTCAACATCGTATGGATCAAGCGGTGCAACATACGAGAATGGAATTAGGGAAGGTACGCACCGGAAGAGCCAATCCAGAGATATTGAATGGACTGACTGTGGATTATTATGGGACACCTACGCCCTTGAATCAACTTTCAAATATTACCGTCCCCGATGCGACTTTAATATCGATTCAACCTTATGAAAAAACCTTGATTCCTGAGATTGAAAAAAACATCATGCAAAGTAATCTTGGTCTAACTCCAAATAATAATGGTACTGCTGTTTTGGTCCCCATTCCACCCCTTTCTGAAGAGAGGAGAAAGGAATTGATTAAACATGTCCACCAGTTAATCGAAGAAGGAAAAATAGCAGTACGAAATGTAAGGCGTGATGCCAATCACCATTTAAAAACGTCTCAAAATGATGAACATATTTCGGAGGATGAAATTCACAGAGCTGAGGGAGATATTCAAAAAATAACGGATGACCATGTAGGTAATTTGGATGAGTTGCAATCTGCGAAAGAAGACGAATTATTAGAAATTTAATCCTCTAATTTAAGTTAGAATGTAAAAGCCCCGAAAATCGGGGCTTTTTTTTAGGAGTCAGGTTTCTTTTGTATGAGTGTCAATCACACTTGGAATATCCGCATCCCTGACAGGTTATACATCCTGATTCGAATTGTACGGGTCCTCCACAATCGGGGCAGTTTGTTATAGCTCTTGTGGTGAAATCAGCCACATATTTGGATTTTTCTTCAGATTCTTCCGCCATGGTTATGGTAGGACTTTTTTTGTCGGTAGAATTTTTGACATTTCTATTATTTAGATAATCGTCCAACGCTTTTCCAATTGCATCCGGAGTGGATAAGATAAGACGTCCATCTTCCCAAGTGGGATTGGGACCGCTGATACCTTTTAACTGTTTCACGATCGCTTTTGGATTTACACCGGATCGTAATGCTAAAGAAATCAAACGGGAAATAGCCTCTGATTGAGCGGCGGCATGTCCTCCTGCTTTTCCGATAGCGGTAAACACTTCACATAAACCATTTTCATCTTCGTTAACGGTTATGTAAAGTGTTCCCTCACCGGTTCTTATTCTTTTGGTCTCACCATAGGTGATAGAGGGTCTGATTCGAGGTTCTCCGCTGGACTTTATTTCCGTATGGGCTTTGGCTTCAATCTTTTTATCATCATCCTTTTGTTCAGTGATTAATATTCCTTCTCTCGAGCCTTCCCGATATACGGTAATTCCCTTTAATTGAGATTTATAGGCTGTCATATAAATATCAGCAACGGTTTCTTTCGATACATTATTTGGAAGATTAACCGTGGATGAAATCGAACTGTCAATATATTTTTGAACTATTCCCTGCATTTTTACCCGAAAAAATGGGTCAATCGTGTGGGCAGTGATGACATAATCCGGTAGGTTTTTATCATCAGTAAAAAGTTTTTTAATGATAGGATGAATTACTTTGTACTCATTAAATGTCTTGCCATCCCCAT
This sequence comes from uncultured bacterium, assembly GCA_964496365.1. Taxonomy (GTDB): domain Bacteria; phylum Fidelibacterota; class Marinisomatia; order Marinisomatales; family AB-629-J13; genus AB-629-J13. The sequence continues at coordinate 7,199 of CAZBZK010000029.1, read as the reverse complement.
CATTTTTCTTCACACGCCGATTGTAAGAGGTTGCAAAAATGGGTTCAATACCGGAAGTCACACGGGAGACAATAGCCCCTGAGCCTGTGGGTGCGACGGTGGTGATGGTTGAATTTCTGATTCCATGCTGTTGTATTTTGCTTTGTAATTTTTTAGGAAGACTTTGGATAAACTTACTATTTGAATATCCTTTCCAATCAAAGTTAGGAAAAGAATTTTTTTCTGTAGCAAGATGGATGCTGGTCTCATACGCTGTATCACGAAATATTTTCATAATTTGATCCACAGTTTGCAATGCATCAATACTGTCGTATTTAATCTGCATTTTCACCAACATATCCCCTAAACCAAGAATGCCCAATCCAATTCGGCGATCCATTTCAGCATTTTTTTTCTGGATATCCAAGGCATGTCTATCCATATTATAATCAATGACATTATCAAGAAAGCGAGTTCCCACACTCACAATTTCTTTAAAGGACTCTATTTGAAAATTCCCCTTTTCATCTACAAATCGTTCCAAATTTACCGCACCTAAATTACAACATCCACCGTTAGGGAGGGGTTGTTCAGCACATGGATTGGTTGACTCCAGCGGACTGGTATATTCTGCATTGTGATATTCTTTCATCGTATCCCAAAAAAGTAGTCCCGGTTCAGCACTAGCGTGAGCGTGGTGGATAATTTTATCCCATAATTTTCTGGCGGAAACTGTGTTATAAGTCTTCCCTTTATACACCAAATCAAAGGTAGTGTCTGCTTCAACTGCTTTCATAAAATCATGGGTTAATAAAACAGATATATTGGAATACTTTACCATATTGATATCACCAGTTTTGATACTGATAAATTTTTCAATATCAGGATGATCCACTCTCAATGTTTGCATATTTGCACCACGTCGTCCATGCTGAGCGATTGTATTTGTATTTTCACTGAACAAATTCATAAATCCTGTGGGTCCACAAGAAAATCCACCTGTACCATTTATCTGATCACCAGATGGACGAAGTATGGATAAATCGTGACCGCAACCCCCACCATATTTATACGTAAGTGCCTCATCATTGATAGTTTGATAAATACTCTTTACCGAATCATTTTCAATTCCCACTACATAACAATTGTTCAAGGTTGTGGTAATATCATCTCTTCCAGCCCCATGCATGATGCGACCACCGGGGACAAATTTAAAATCTTCTAAAGCATCAAAAAATTTAGTTTTCCATTTATCTTGCAAAGTTTTCGTTTTTTCAACTGAGGATAAGGCGATTGCTTGCCGTTCCCATAACTCCCAAGGATGGATTTCCCACGGTGCGAGATATTTTTGTTTTAATACGTTTCCTCCCAATGAATCACCATCATAATAAACATGGGTGGTATATTGCGTTGGTATGGAAAACTTTTTATTTTTTTTCTGCCCGGATTGAAGTTCTATCAACGTTTCTTTAACCCTGGGATCTATTTGACTGATATCCGTGGTGTTCAAATCAAGTTCAATAGCCTCTGCCATAAAATTCCTTTTAAATGTGATGTATGTGGAAAACTGTATTCACTGCAAATTGGGCAAAAAAGCGAACAAGAAAGTATGTCTCCGGAATCAAAACATTAAAATTCCGATGGTTGGCGGAGTCAAAGTTATTTTAGCAATTTTTATTTTCCAAAAATTATTGTTTCTATCGTCGTGAAAAAAATATGTAAATCATGGTGATTTTATCCTGTATTTTTTACTTGAATTTTATTGAATCTCATAAAGCCCTATTATAGAAACGTTTAGAAAATAAAATTAGAATATTAAATGAAGTGAAGGAAAATTTGATAAAAAAAATATATTAGCCAATTGAAAAAAGGTGGTCGTATAATCGCCATTACCCCAGTTTTCCAGACTGAATTCCGCACCTCCAAGTAAACGCTCCCATCAAAAAGACAGTGTTTTAAAGTGCTGCCGATGTATAAAAAAAGAAATATAAGTATAGCTGATTAGCTATATTCTTCAAGAATATTTCCAATGTCATCTTTTACTTTTCCGCTTTTTTCGTATGATAACTTCTTTTTAATATACGAGTAACTTACGAGTATCAATATTGCATATTTAGCGTAGAGAAAAACATGTATCTATCTCCCAAAAAACAAAACTTTGTGAATTACATCCAAGATTTTACAAACCATCATGACAGACCGCCTACATTTGCAGAAATCATGAAAGGGTTAAAAATCAATTCGCTGGGAACTGTCCATTGGTATGTTACAGAATTGGAAAAGGAAGGAGTTATTGAACGCACACGGGGATATCAAGGGAAAAGAGCCCTATCTATTTTAGAACAACATGTACGAAAAACACTCCCTCTATTGGGAAGTGTACAAGCTGGATATCCACTCGAAGTTTTTGAAGATAGGGAGCAAATTGAAGTTCCACCTTCCTATTTAAATCAAAATAATTATGTATTGTCTGTACGAGGTGATTCGATGATTGAAGATCATATTCAGGAAGGTGATTATATCATTGTTAAAGAAACGCAAACCGCAAACAATGGAGACATGGTTATTGCTTATATAAATAACGAAGCCACACTCAAACGTTATCACATGATAGATAACAAGATCGAACTACATCCTGCGAATTCTGCATTTGATGTAATCCATGTTGAACCTGAAGATGATTTTAGAATTGGTGGAATCGTTTTAAGTGTGATGAGAAAATACGATTCATAGAGGTGTCTCGGAATATATTTCATTTACGCCTTCAGGATATGGAGCTTCAAGCTGAACGCATAATAGACCAAACATTACGCACCAAGCCAATTGCGATTATATCTTCACATCATGACAATGGTAGTATCGTTGCTCTTTCACGTGAAGCGAAAGAAGAAGGTTTATTCAGAGGAATGAAGATTCACATGGCTCGAAAGATGTCACATAGTGTCCGAATGTTACCTTATAACCGTAATTTATACAGTCGGGTTCATAAAAACATATCCAAAACGATTTGCAATTACACTCCCGTATTTGAACCGGAAGCCTTTGGACAATATTATATGGATATGACGGGAACAAGTGGATTATTAGGTCGCATGAACGATGTTGGGTTGCATATCACCCGAAACATTAAAAATCAATTGAACATGCAAAGTAAAATAGGAATTAGTACCAATAAATTGGTGAGCAAACTATCCACGGAAGTTGTCCCTGAAACCGTTTGGCACATTAAAAATGGGAATGAAACAAAATTTGTAGCACCACTATCTCCCATGTTTTTGCCTGTCTGCAAGGAAAACCCCATAAAGAAATTAATTCGATTCCTCATGCTGATTACCATTTCTCAGGTTCAAGATATTTTTAAAATCCCTCAACTTGCACACGCTCTATTTGGGCATTATTACTCTCAATTGGATATGCAAGTATTTGGAAAAGATATTTCTCCTGTGTATCCCCTATTGGAAAAAACTAAGATCAGTGAACAAAAAATTCTTTCTCATGACAGTAATGATTATCACCTTCTACAGAGCATTGTTCGAGAATTATGCGGACATATTGGATTTAGAATGCGTTCTTCTTTTCGTTCTGGAAAACAAATCAGTATTGAAATTCATTATACGGATGGGTTTTTAAATAAACGGAAAAATAAGCTTTCTGGCAATGATGACCATACCATTATTGATATCTGCACATCTTTATTGGATAAGGTGTTTACTCGCCGTAATCGGGTTCGTTCTATCATTATTTCGGTTACGGATTTGTTCTCAGTCAGCAGACAGTTATCTTTTTTTGATCAATCAGAAGTCAGACAAGACAATATTTCATCTGCATTAGACAAAGTCCGCTCTAAGTTTGGGAATCATAGTATCCATAATGGATTTTCTTCTGATCTCTACTCAAAAAACTATAGTTGAAGTTTATGTGTTTATCCATTTAAACGTACACACACATTATTCCAAAATGTACAGTCCAAGTACATTTTACGATTATCTTCAGGCAGTTAAAACATTAAAGATGCCTTATGTAGCTGTTACGGAAGTAAACGGTTTATGGGGATTTATCCATTTTGTGCGTCTTGCTAAAGACTATGGAATAAAGCCCATCGCAGGATCAAATATTATTACAGACAAGCATGAAGTCATACTGCTTGTTGAAGCTCAAAACGGATTTTCAAATCTATGCCGGATTCTATCTGCAGTCCATTTGGATAAACATTTATCACTACCGGATATCCTAAAAAATCATCATTCCGGACTTTTTGTACTATCCCATCAAAAGCATACTTTAGATTTGCTTATCAATACGATTCCGCTATCACAACTCTTTATCGAATTACGTCCCGGAGTGGATGAAATTATATCTAAACAGTGGGCAGAAGAACTCCATCTTAAATCCGTGGCTACGGGAGATGTCTATTTTATGTATCCAAAAGATGTTCAAACGCATCAAATATTACGAGCGATTCATAACAATACAACTTTATCTCGATTGAACCAAAATCAATGCAAATCCAGTAATCATTGGTTCAGAACAGAAGGAGACATGCAACGGCTCTTTCCAAACAGTAGTGAGGCAATCCGTAACAGTTATCAACTTGCTCAAAGATGTAAAACAGACTGGGACTACAGCCATACAGTGTTTCCTGCTGTTGGCAAGGGTAGGAGTAAAACAGATAATCCAAATCAAACGCTTCGAGAACTCACTATGAAAGGTGCGCAAAAACGTTACGGTAAACTTACGGTGCAAATCCAAAAACGCATCCATTATGAGTTGGATATTATTATCCAAAAAGGTTTTGCCACTTATTTTTTAATTGTCCGAGACATTGTAAAACAAACAAAATCCACTATTGGACGGGGAAGTGGAGCTGCTTCCATTGTGAGCTATTGTCTCATGATTACACAAGTGGATCCCATTAAATATAACCTTCAATTCGAGCGATTTATTCATCCTGAACGCATCGATATGCCAGACATAGACATCGATTTCCCTTGGGATGAACGGGATAATATTTTAGAGTATATTTTTAACACCTATGGAAACAGGCGTACAGCAATGGTTTCTAATCAAGTTTTCCTACAACCTCGTTCGGCAGTCAGAGAAGTCGGGAAAGTATATGGACTTTCCAATGAGGAGATTAAGTCCGTAACAAAACGAATTGGATATTATAATCGCAGACGAGAATTGGCCAAATGGATTAAAACGGATCATCGATTTAAAAATGTAGATATGGATGATACACTTGAAAAAATTTTACTTGAGAGTGAAAAAGTGATTGGAGTTCTTCGTAATTCATCGGTTCATCCCGGTGGTGTGATTATTGTCCCGGACGAAATTCAAACTTATGTGCCTGTTTTAAAAACACCCAAAAATGTACAAATTGTAGAATGGGAAAAAGATCAAGTGGAAGATTCCGGATTGCTAAAAATCGATATTCTTGGAAATCGATCGTTGGCAGTTGTACGAGATACTTTACATCAACTCGGATTGTATCGAAATAAATATATGGATTACCATCAAATCCAATCAACAGAGGACAAAAAAACAATTGAGTTAATGAAGGCTGGAAGAACCATGGGAATATTTTATATTGAAAGTCCTGCGACTCGGCAACTACTCGCCAAATCTCAAATGATAGACTTTGAACATGTGGTCATTTATTCATCTATTATTCGTCCTGCCGCAAACCGTTTCACCACGCTTATGTTAAAACGAATCCACGGAAAGCCATGGAAATTGCTCCACCCTGATTTACATTGCCTTTCAGAAAGTTACGGTATTATGGTTTATGAAGAACAAGTGTCAACCGTTGCCAGAGATATTGCAGGATTTGGTTACGCAGATTCTGATTATATCCGTAAAGTAATATCTCGTAGTTCATTGGCACACACAGTTCCTTTCTGGAAGAAAAAATTTATCAAAGGAGCCAACAAAAATGGTTATACCTCTGAACTTGCAGAAAAACTGTGGGCTATGATTGAATCTTTTTCAGGATATTCTTTTTGTAAACCTCATTCGGCATCTTATGCCATGTTATCATTTACGTGTGCCTACTTAAAAGCCCACTTTCCTGCAGAATTTTTAGCAAGTGTTATGAGCAATCAAGGTGGATTCTATTCTGCCTATGCCTACATGAGCGAAGCCAAACGATTTGGCATAAAAATTCTCAAACCTCATATTAACCTAAGTTTGAAGAAATACAAAGGGAAACATAATAAAATCCGTATGGGGTTTATGGCAATTCGAAATTTACAGGAAAAAGCAATCGCAGTCATTTTAGATGAACGTAAGAACGGTGATTTTCGATCTTTAGATGATTTTCTATTACGAACAGATATTAATATGGCAGATGCAATGGCACTGGTTAACGCTGGCTGTTTCACAGATTTATGTACCACACTAAACCATAGAGAAATTGCATTAAAAACAGCATCATTTTATTTGCAGTCTTCAGAAAACCGGAATCCGATGCAGATTAATATTAATACCACACCCCTTAGTCATAAAGAAAAGATAACCTTAGAATTTGAAGCATTTGGATTTCCCATCGGTGAACATCCATTAATGAAATACCAACCATTTATTCGTAACCGTATTAAAAAAGCCAAGTATATTCATAAATTCTACAATCGTAAGGTTGTTTTTGCAGGTGTGCTTATAACACGAAAAGTCACTGCCACCAAGCGTAAAGAAGCAATGGAGTTTATCACTTTTGAAGATGAGACAGATATATTTGAATGTGTAATGTTTCCTAAAACCTATAAGAAATATGGAGACTTACTTAATTGGGAAACACTATTTTTAGTTCATGGAACCGTAGAAAAAACATTTGATGTATATACGCTTACCGTTTCTCAATTAGATAGTTTACAAAGGACTTTCGATAGAAGGTTGTAGCCACAGGATGGAGATTTTTTAAAAGATGGTGGTGGGTAAGTAAACTCAGAGATCACATTGTTTTTGTTTAATTGGACACTCCCATCTTATCATACTTGCAAAATGGCATAAAAAGTGATTACTTTATGACGACAACTGCGGGCGTCGTATAATGGCTATTACCCCAGCTTCCCAAGCTGGTGACGTGAGTTCGATTCTCATCGCCCGCTCATGCAAAAATTCCCCTCGATAAATAGGATTTATTGAGATAATAATAAATGGAAATAAATAAAAAGGAAATATTATAAAGTGTGTCAAATAAACCCAACTACATACCAAATAAAAGG
>CAZBZK010000028.1:0-18900 GCA_964496365.1 uncultured bacterium | reverse complement strand
AGGTATAATTAAGCAATTTCTCCCTTATCACATCAAGATGTTCATTGTCATATTCTCCGTCATCACCTGGACCTTGATTTGATCCAATTCCTATTCCTTTATGCAGCCAGTCTCCTTCAATTATATCCCTTTCATAATGAATAGTCCGCTCAACTTGAGTTTGAACCTGACTAATGCTGGATGCGGAAAACCGCCCAACAAATATCTCGGGATAATCGTCATTTCCCTCCAAAAGTGAAAAACTGGGGTCAGAACCACCGCCCCCTCCATTGGACACCATAATTGTAGGTACCTGGGCATGATCGCCAACTAATTGGACAAAACACAAGTCATCGCTGGAGTCATATTCCTGTTGAATAAAATTCTTTATACCATTGGCATTTGCCCCTAAATCATACACGTCATACAAGTCGCATTGAATTCCTTTTTGATTTTTCCAATCTACGAAAGGTTGAATTGCATCTAAGAAATCCCCATAAGCAATCACAATCATTCTTCCTCTGTCCTCCACCGTTTCGTACATCAGTGGATTATAATTGATAAAATGGGTCGAATAAAGAGATTCGAAATTCTTATTATATCCAACCTCTGTTCTATGTTTTACATTTCCTACACCAGCACCGTTAGGTGTCACTACTATTTTCAGATGGTGATATACTTTTAACGACTGAGTTTCCGGGTTAAATTGAAACGGATATACCGTGACCGTTTGACCTCTAAAATCTCTTAAAATATATGGATCCCCTAAGGCTACGAGATTTGAAGGATAGTACTCATTTTTTTGATATATTTCGTTAAATGTGAATGGAACATCTTCCGGAGTTTGAGGTCGAACGATCACTCCTTTTCCCGGGGTAACATTTAACGAAAACTCTGAAAATTCAGATTCCACCACATTGACGGTCATATTTTTATCATCAGGAATGATAATACTTCTGGTAATTTTGGGAAGGGATGGAAATCCTTTTTCTTGTATATTTACTTCTTTTCCTAATTTTAAAATTGAAAAAGGTTGGTTATTTATTTGGATTTCATTCTTTTGAAAGCTTCCAAATGTATATTCTATAACAATTTTATTATTTCCCTTATTTAATGCATGAACTGAAAACTTGTTTTCATTCAATGTAATAGTCTCAGCAAAAAGAAAACGAGACATTCCTAATATAAGCAATAAATATCTGCGTGTATATTGCATTTTTTCTATCATTTTAACAAAATCATCTTATGGGTTCGAGACTGGCTGTCCGTTGTTAATTTGGTAATATAAATTCCAGTTGGTACGTCATGTCCAAATTCATCTTTTCCATCCCAATTCACAGAATACTCACCACTTTGTTTATGACCATGTTCTAACTGTTTAACCAACTCTCCGGTAACTGAAAATACATCCAACTGAATATAGACAGTATTAGCTAAGGTGTACGTGATTGTTGTCACAGGATTAAATGGATTAGGAAAACTATTTATTAAAAAATATGTATCAGGAACATTGGATTCCTTTTTCAAAATCCATTCCTTAATTTGACTATTTAAGTAAAAACTTCCTTCGCCCATTAATTCTATTTTTTCTCCATTGATAGAAGATAATGACCACGTCTCATCTGATTTAATTTTAAATTTAGAATGAAGTGATTCAAGGTTTCCCTGAATGGTGATAATGCCTCCATTTTTTGCATATTTCATCTGATTGTGAAACCGTACATCAAATGCATCTTCTGGAGGAAGAGGTGGAAGTAAAAAACGTTCCGTGTTTTCATGAAAATTCTCTTCCCCAAAAAATAATGTATTTCCGTTTATACTGATTGAATTGGAAGAGACCGGCTCTATATTCATTTTGGGTTGGTTTCTCTGAATTGAGGTAGAAATTATTATTTCTCCGTTACCGAATGACCTTAACCAATATCCTTTCCCTGGTTCCATGACTTCACTATTACTATAACCCGTATTTCCAAAAAAATAAAGAGTTCCCGGGATAATCAAATTTTGAGGATCATTAATATTATTCACATTAATTTCCGTGGATATCCCACTAATTAAATTCCAATCCTCATTGAGAGTCACGGTCAAATTGTCTAATAATTCTCCCTGAAAATCCATGGTTAATGCTTGGGAAAATCGTAACCAATACCCGATACCAGGCGACAAGTCTGACAAAGGAACATATCCACTTGGACTAAAATAATACAATGTATTTTCAACTGCTTCAGGAAATAGTTCCATATAAGAAAACTCATTTGTAATCAAAGGCAACCCTATCATATTCCAATCTGCCATAATATCAATCGTAACATTTCCAGTTAATGTTTCCATTGAAGGAAAATAAATATCATCTATCCATGCACAATCTTCCGGTAAATCTGTAGAACCGCCTCCACCATCTTTTACATAAGCCCAAGTAAAGGTATGCTCACCTTGACTAACGGGATAACTCACAAATGTCCAGGGTGTATCCCCTGTACCTGTTGGTTGATAATGTCCCATTACGTCCCCATCAATAAAAAACATGAGTCCATCATAAAAATAACTACCTGATGGACTGTATTCAGAAGCCACACGATAATTAAATCCGATATAATCATCCATTAAAACGGAAACCGTTACAGAAAGTGTGGAAGCTTGATTATGTCCAATAGGTGCTGATTTAGCTGAATAAATTCCATTGTAGCTGTCTTCGTTGGTAACCGTCCAATTCACATCATCCAATTCCGTTACAATATCATACGTTTCAATGGGATCTTCGTTGGGCCAACTAATGTCATAACCTTGAAATTGCCATGGGAATTGCGAAAAATTTCCCGTTTCAAAGGTTTCATCAGGAGGTGAGGTAGTGGTAAAATTCCACACGATTCCTTCCGTTTCACCGTATTGATTTATTGCTGTAACCTTCCAATAGTACTGGGTTTCAAAATCCAATTGTAAAGGAGTAAAAACTGGAGAATCCACCCATTCACCATAAACCATGTTGGTAGGAGGATTATCCGTGCCCAAAAAGACCAAATAAGACGTTGCACCTCCTCCATTAGACCATCTTAGTTGAGTTTCAAGAGAGACACTAATTTGATTATGATTCGGCATTGGAGATTCCGCAGGATATGGAGGAATGGGATCACCAAATACTTCTTCAACTGCTGTGAATGCATCCACCCTACCAGAACCATAAGTATTATTTTTTCCTACTGAACCCAAATGTATAGCGGTTGTTTCTAAGATTTCATTTATTTGAGAAGGTAAAATATTTGGATCTTTTGATTTCATTAGTGCCATCACACCAGCCACACAAGGAGCAGACATTGAAGTACCTGACCAACCAGATTCATATCCTGTATTGGAATAATGTGCTAAAGATTTAATATTGACCCCAGGGGCAGAAATATCTGGTCTAATGAGTCCCATTTGCGGATTATAAGGATAATCATTGTACGGCGATATATTTTCCCACGTTGAAGGACCTCTGCTTGAAAAACTGGCTATATTGTCATTACTATTTGTGGCCCCTACACAAACAACTGCTGAAAGGTCACCAATTAGGGTTTGATCCGGATGCAACCACGGTGGAGGAATACTTCCAGGTGTTGCAACATTATCAGGAACGGGGAAGGAACCCTGGTCATCTCCAGAATTTGCCGCAGACACAGACGCTATTAATCCTGCAGTTAATGCTGCATCCATTGCGTTTCGCCATGTGTCACGATCTGGTCCCCATGCATGCATCCATCCTAATGAAATACTCATGATATCCGCCTGATTTTCCACCGAAAATTCTATTGCTTCCCATGAGGATGATTCATAACCTCCTCCGTTTTCATCCAGTACTTTTAAAGCCATAATTTCTGCATCGGGTGCCATACCCGTCTGGGAACCGGATGTACCATCACCAGCAACCGTTCCGGCACAATGGGTACCATGACCCATATCATCCATTGGATTATTATCATTATTATGAAAATCGTAACCATGAAGAGGATATTGCATTCCTCCATTCCAAACATGATCTGATAAATCAGTATGATTATAGTTTACTCCCGTATCAATCACAGCAACAAGAACACCGGAACCTGTATAGCCCTCTTCCCAAACATCGTCTGCATTAACCAATGTTACGTTCCAAGTAATTTCTCTTGAATTTGGATGACCATTCTCTCCACTTGTTTCTGTCTGTTTTGGAATGACAATTCTATATTCATCAACGTCAATCCGTCGAACATCAGATCGTTCTGCTAACTGATTAATGACTTCAATGTTTGCCGTACAAAGAATAACATTTGATATCCATAAAGCTTTAATATTTGTCACCATATTTTGTTGCTTTAAATATTCAATTTCATTTAGGATATCATATTGTGAATTTTGATAGAAAGCTTTAAGTTCTGATTTAACTAAATCATTCTTCTCACTTTTGCTTAATGGGTCCAATTCGGATTTTAATAAATCGAGATCATAACTTTCTTTTAATGATATATATATATTAATAAAATCTTCAGGCGGAGCTTGACTCATTTTTTGAATTAAATGAGATGTAATTGGATTTCCATATATAAAGCCAAGACTGATGAAAAAAATGCAGAATGTTTTTTTCCTAAATATCATAAGTTCCTTGTGTTATTATTTTAATAAAATGAGTTTTGAAAATTGTTGAAAATCACCCGAAACTACATGTAACAAATAAGTTCCTGTTGAAACTGGGCTAAAACGATCATCAAATCCATCCCAATGTATTGAATATTGTCCTTTCGCTACATTTTGATTTAGAAGTGACTTAACCAATTCTCCTTTTAGATTATATATATTCATTGAGACCATTGAATTTTTATGTTGGGTTAAAGAAAAATGAGTCTGATTATTAAATGGATTTGGGAATGCAGGAGATATTGAAAATTGATTTAGTATTTTTTCAATTTCTTTCAAATATATTGTGGTTACATTTTTGTTCAATTGGAGTTCTCCACTTTCTACTAATGTAAATCTATCAACATTATTTGAATTTGTTAGTTCCCACACTTGATCGGAGCTGATATTGTAGGAAATAATTTGACTATTGTCCATATTTCTAATAGATATTTCTCCTCCATTTTCAGAAACATAACTTTCCTTTTTTGTAAACCGTACGTCTTTTTTAACTTCCGAAAAAAGTGGAGGTAACGAATACCAACTATGTTGATGTTCTGGGATTTTAACCCCAAAATATAGAATCTTTCCATTGATCTGAATGGAATTTGCAAGTTCTAAATTTTTTGTGATATCGGGAACAGATCTACTAACGGTTGAAGGCATTGTAGTTAAATAAATTTCTCCATCGGATATACTTCGAATCCAATATCCAAACCCTGGGAGCATCATCGAAGATTGTTGATAACTACCGCTTGTGAACTCGTAAAGTGTAGGGAGTAAAAGGATTTCATTTGGATCTATAATTCCTTCATCACTAATGATTGGATGAGATATACTGCCTAATAAGTTCCATCCTTCCATGATGGATAGTTGCATTTCGTTATTTTCATACCCTGTAAATGAAATAGGGTCTTCATTGGAAAGACGAATCCAATATCCTATTCCTGATTCTAATTCTTCTTCACCAACGTATTCTCCATTGAAAGAAAATACTGTATTTTCCACCCAATTTGGAAAAAGTACTTCAGGATTAGATTCATCTGTCAAAATGGGTAAACTAACAAGATTCCAATCCAAACTATATTCGGGATTAATCGTAATCATCTGTCCATCGTTTTCTTGGATTGGGGGAAATTCAATCAAATCAATCCAAGCACAATCTTCTTCCATATCTGTTGAGCCACCTCCACCATCTTTTGCATATCTCCAAGTAAATAAATAGTCTCCGGGTGAAACCGGAAATGAACTATAAGTCCATGGTGTATCACCTTCAGGTGTGGGTTGGAATTGCCCCATCAAATCATTATTAATATAGAATTCTAATCCGTCATAAAAATAATTTCCTGAAGGACTATATTCTGAGGCAACTCGGTAATGAAATCCAATGGAACCATATTCTGTTACTACCAATGCTAAAGATAGATCAGAGTTTTCATTGTCTTCAATTTCTCCTGAACGTACTGAATAATTTCCATCATAAACAGATTGAGATGTAAAATACCAATCTGCGTTACCACCATCGGACCATTCATCAGTGAAAATTGAAGATTCAAATGACTCTGTGGTAAATGGAAACATTTCCAATTCGATAAATGAATCTTCTACGGTGAGATCAAATAATATTTCAATAGTGGAATAATTTTCCAATTCTGACTGGATTGTATATGACCCTTCGTATGAGGGTGGAAATGAAAAATTTCCGTTCAGATCTGTATATGAAATGTCTTCACCTACACTGACCTCCGCTTCAGAAAGTGGAACATTGGTCAAACCATCTATCACTCGTCCTGTGATTTGAATCATGGTAACCGGATTCATGGATATATTCAACTCAGTTTGCTGAAATTGATTTATGGACACGGTTTCTGTTACCGATTCATAACCATCGGAAGAAAAGGTTACGTCATAATTTCCTGCTTGTAATAACCGATAATATCTACCAAAATTTGAGTTACTCAGCGACGGTAATTTGGAATTTCCTGTATTATCAATTCCATCAACATATATTTCTGCTACGACTGGATTCCCCGTTTCAGAATCTGTTATTAATCCGGTAACTGTTTGCCTGTTTACTCGATTCAAAAGTATGAGTGCAGCATCCAAATTATCTTCAACTATATCATCAATTTGTCCTGCTGGGGGAATAAACTGGGTTCCTAATTCTACAGTAAATGAAAAAATTGAATGGACACCGTAAGCATAATCATCGGTTGTACCCATGCATGGATATAATTCCAAACTCTGTTGAGGTGTATAATGCCCTCCATTTTGAGAAGGAATGGTCACAGCCATTTCTATTGCTAACTCCTCTAACGCATAATGGTCCGGTGCAACGACTCCTAACTCGTAACCAAATGGAAATAGAACCAATTCACTGTAACTGTGATAGGTAATTCCTGTCACAAAATGATGAGATTCTAACAAGTGTTTCATGGATACAATTTCTGGTTCTGACCACGCATTTGGACCATGATAAACTGGTGAACTAAAACTATTGGATGTTCCAACTTCACCATATTGAAAGCCATAGTTTCGGTTGGGGTCCACGCCATCAGTTCCATATCCATAGTCATTGGAAGTATCAAATTGGTAATTTTGGTTATTATCTCTAATATTTTTTCTCCACCATAAATCAACTTCTTCTGTTACAATCTTATGTCCATTTGGATTGACGATGGGTACAAACCAAATTTGTGTGTTGTCAATAATGTTTGTTATTTCCGGATCCGTTTCGTAATTATCTAATAAATGATGTAAAATACCCATGACGACTTCAACGCTAATCGGTTCCCTCGAATGATGAAGACCCATAAAAAATGTACTGGGTTCATCTTCTTCTAACTCAACATTGTCCGATAATTTTAATCCCCATGACTCATGATAATAATTATCGTAATATTGTGTACCATTATCTGAATATTCTTTTCCCCATGTATCTCCTAAATCAACCAATTGACAAATATTTGGATATTGAGCCACTATGCCTTGAAGCTCATTTAAAGTTTCTTCATAATTCCTGTATCCGTACAAATCTCTTTGACCTCTAAGATTTTCCAATAGTTCTGATTCAGTTTGTGAAATTGAAATATCAAATCCTTCCGCTGTTAATTCTCCATATAAATCACGACCAACAACTAAATCTAAATACTCACCTGATTTATATGCTGACATATCATATTCCGGAGATCGATATTTCATAAACATCCCTTCGGTTGGATTTTGAATCCGAATCACAAATTTTTCTTGCTTAGCTTGAAGCACAGTGACAATAACCGTTATCCAGATAAAGATTGGTAATAATTTAAATATTTTCAAAATTTGACATACTATTTTCATCATAATTTACCTCAGAAGAGTCATTTTTTTTGAAACGGAATTATGCACTGTTTTCAGTTTATAGATGTAGACTCCCGAAGGAACAGGGCTTCCAAATAAATTTTTCCCATCCCATTCAACCGAGTATTGACCTGCCTTGTATTTTTCTTCAATCAATTTTTTTGTTAATTGTCCCTGAGTATCATAAATAAATAATGAAACCGGTCCTTCACGAGCAATATCAAATTTTATAATGGTTGAAGGATTAAATGGGTTTGGAAAATTTTGATGCAGGGAAAAATGGTATGGCATTGGTTCATCTTGAATTTTAACCAATTGCAAAACGTCAACAGACGAAATAACGAATGTATGGTTATCTTGTAAAGAATATGTTTCTCCTGTTTTATCGTTAATAAGTGTCCAATTAATAAAAGTCTTGAGTTCACTCTTAACCGTTATTAATTCTTCAGAAGATTGAATTTCAATTTGTCCACCATTTTGGGATAACCTCATGTCGTCTGCAAATCGTACATCATATGCTCCAAAAGGAGGTTTAGGCGGGAGGGAATATTTCATCAATTCACTTTCAATATTTACACTACCAAAATAGATCGGTATGTCATTAAAAAATAGTTTATTTTTTAAATTGGAATCCTCGATTTTAAAGATAAAAGCATCATTTTCTGGAAATGAATTAAAAGATACCCCTAAAATAACCTCTCCACTTTCACTTGCTCTCACCCAATATCCGGCTCCAGGCTCAAGAAAGGATGCTTGAACATATCCATTATTGAACTCATAGAGTGTGCCTTCAACTAAAATTTCATTTGGATCGTAAATTGGTGGACTAGGAAAAGATGTTCCCGCAATCAAATTCCATCCCTCATTGAGTTGAATGGTGACCGACTCGATAGGAAACCCCGAAACAGTACTTGAGCTAGCCTCAGCAAATCGAATCCAATATCCCCTTCCAATTTCAAATTCTTGAGCTTGTTCATACCCTAAATTAAATTCATATAATGTGTTTTCAATGGACTCGGGATATACACTGAGTTGACTTGGGTTTTCCACAATTAGAGGAAGTCCAACCAAGTTCCAATTTTGATTATGGTCAATAACGATTTCAATTTCTGAAGGTCCACTTGGATTTGCTCCTTCGTTAATCCATGTATAAATCTTATGAATTATCAATGGAGAAAGCGGTGCCATTCCACTTGGCATCTGATTTCCAAAAGGTGGAGCTGCGGACAATTTTTTTATTAAATTGCTACCGGAACCGTTTCCGGGAATGACAACCTCCCCATGACTTCCTCCCTCCATAAGTTCATCGTAAGTGAGTAAGGTCAATCCTCCCGCATCCCCACCATGGCAATAACCGCTTGAACAACTGGTTTGAAAAATGGGTTCAATTTCAGAATCATAATCCAAATCTGTTTCATTTACCTCGTAAGGTAACGCACCTTCGTTTATCCATTGTCCGATTAAATTTACCTGTGCTTGAGATAAATCATTACCTCCCGGTGGCATGATTCCAGAATTAATTCTTTGCCATAAATCGCTTTCAGAATGATTATACACTGCGATAACCATACCACTATTGCCTCCATCCATAACATTGTCATACGTGGTGAGACTTAATCCACCTGCATTGGGATGACATCCTGTACAATACTGAGAAAAAATTGGCTGAATTTGAGTTTGATAATCAACGCCAAATAAAATGGTAAAACCAAGTAATAATTGAGTAAAATACTTATTCATGTTCACCTCATCAGTGGATTAAGATTGAAATAATTAACTCACAAATTTAATGTCATAAAATTAGACCTAAAAGCATTAAATTTTATTCCATAAATGTTTGTTGCCATCCATTAATTTTTTACCGGACATGCCCATTGATGTTTTTCTGTTCCCGTTAATTTTGGAATCTCTAGTTGACAGGTCCTAATACCCATATCACAGCGAGGATAGAACCGACATCCATCCGGTAAGTGGTTTACATCCGGTGGTAATCCCCGAATATAGGGTAAATTTTCACCTTTAATTTTCAATTTCTGGGATAAATCAATTAATTGTTTAGTGTAAGGATGCTTCGCTTTATGAAAAATAAGATTCGTGGGTCCATATTCCACAATTTTTCCTGCGTACATAATGAATATTTCATCAGCAAATCCTTGGATGGATGCCAAATCATGGGTGATATAGATAATCGTCTTTTTCATCGTTTCACAAATGCTTTTGAGTAATTGGATGACATGGAATTTTATACGAGAGTCTAAAGCAGTTGCAGGCTCATCGGCTATTAAAATATCCGGTTCCATAGCTAAAGCCATTGCTATTAAAATTCTTTGCCTCATCCCACCAGATAATTCGTGGGGATATTGATTTATCCTTTTTTCAGGATGTGATATTTCCAATTCATTTAAAATATTTATAATAAATTGAGTTTTTTCCCCAGAGTCCATTTGTCTTCGAATTCCCTCTTTAATTTGGGAACCGATTTTCATTAATGGATTGAGTGCATTTAATGGATCTTGAAATATAAATGAAAATAAAAATTGCTTCAGAGGAGGTTGAGAATTCATTTTACAAATTCCATTTTTGGGAAGCAGATTGGATAACGCAAGCCCAGTTTGGGTTTTACCTGCTCCCGATTCCCCGATAATGGCGGTTATTTTTCCAATAGGTATTTTAAATGAAATATGGTCAACAACCGTTACCAAATTCTCCGATTTTTGGTAGGATACGGAGAGGTTGTTTATTTGAATTACAGAAGGGGTTTTCTCAGTCCGCTTTTGAATGATTACATTCCGAGACGAGTCAAACCGGGATCTATTAGCCAAAGCCAATCGTCCATCAGAAACTCCAATCGAATAGCCAATAAGGCAATTCTACCCATGACTGTATATCCAAACGCCGCACCAAACGTAATCATTAAACACCAAATTCCCACCTTCGCTGTTTTTCCTATCCAACCTTTATGTTCAATAGAAAAGAAGAAATAAACGATAGCACAAAGTACACCAACCACAATAATTAAATGTCTCAATGATGCCCAGAAATCAAACGATCCGGTTGAATCCAGAACCCAAATTGGAATGATAGTATTACTAATTTGGCTTAAAAAATCGGCGTGTAAAAATCCTACCAATCGCATCCCTGCAGTGGTGCCTATAATAAATGCCAGGGGCCATCGACTCAACCACGCTCCAGATGGAGACAATCGCATTAATAATAACACACCTAACAGAAGAGGAATCAAATATAAAAACCAAAAATCTTCCCTTTCGGGTGATAATCCCGGCATTGCCCAAGAATGAATCATGGATGGCCAAATTTTTCCAATTAAATTAGGTATAATTACTGTCCAGAATCCAACCACCATCCAATAAGCAGCAGAAACACCGATAACCACTGCTTCTGCAATTTTATAAAATGGATTATCTTTATATAAAAATGAAAATATAAAAAGTGTAAATAATGCGGCAACCCAAATTCCAAAGGTTCTTGAAAGACTAAATTGATATTGGGTTTGATTGGGATCAATACTCTCAGCTTTTAGGTATTCTTTTAATGTGGATGTTTCATATTTTATCCATCGCTTATCCGGATTAGAGTTATCTGAATTCATTTCAACAGCTTTTACATAAGCGGATCCCATTCCATGTTCATTCAACGACGTCCTTCCGATAATTAAAAAACCGAAAAGAATGACCAAAATCCAAATGAGTTTCTCCTTATTCACGATTGTTTCACCTGTTTTGATTCTGTTGCGTAAATTACGTTTGCTAAAATAATCAAAATAATGATTAAGATGTGGGCAACCAGCTGAGGACCCATTCTCCTCTGTCCTTCAAGGTATTTTGGATCAGGATTCTTTCCTCCATAATTTTGGACAACCAATGCTTCATATTCAGCAGCACCTTTTATAGCTCCTAACAACCCTCTTAATTGTCCCGGAATATACGGATAAAGCAGGGGTGCTTGAACTCCGGTACATCCTGCAACCAACTGAACCTTATCTTGGTAAGGAGTTACGGCGTATTGAACCCACTCTTTTGTACCTGCATACCCAGCACTAACATTAATAATAAGTTTGAAATCTTGGACACTATGAATTTTTTCCATCATTGGAATATCATTAATATTATTGCCTTTATCGTCCGTGGTGAAAAGTTCACGAAAATCAGTTATAATCACCTTTATGACTCCCTCATTTCCTGATTTAAATCCAAGATTTACATAATCTTCTCCGTAAACTAAATGAGGAAAATCAGCTTTAATGACTTTGTCAATGTTATCATCTATCATTTGAGGTCCCACAGGCCACAACGCCATAAAATATAGTTTTAATTTTTTTTCACAAACATGTTTTGTAAAAGCGGTTGCCATGGGTCCTAATTCTCCCTCGCTGGCAGGGTCAAAATCAAATGAAAGTAAAACAGGATCACCTTCAGTTAATTCTTCAATAGCTGCAAACGTTTCTTCTGCAAGCACACTGGGTACTTCTGGGAATGATTTCCCTGTAATTCCAATGACATAAATTGGAATTGAAACCGATATAAACATCATCAGAAATATCCATCGTTTATCTAAATTCGCAAGCTTATTTAACATTCTTAATCCTCTCCCGAACCAAGATAAGACCGATCAACACCCAATAGCACTTTCAACGATGTAGATGCAATCCCTAAGGCTATTCCTATCATAATTGCACGATTTCCAGCTGTATTAAACACACTCATAATATAAATGGTCAAATTTTCGATCCTCAATCCGCTTATGATTTCAGGGAACCATGATGTTAAAAATACCCCGGCAAATGTTCGTCCCAACAAAATGATAAAAGCAGTTCCCAGAAGTAATATTGCTTCAAAGTTTTTTGCCCTAAATGCTCTGAATGCTGCAGAAGCAATATAGAATGCCAGCATGGAAAACATGGTAGCAGTCAAAGGTTTAAAAGCGTATTCATATAACCACCAAAATGGACTCCCCAGTTCCCGATATTCTCCAGACCAAGCATAATCAACGTACATAGGATTTGGATGAACACCAATTTTAAACAGACCAAATGTGAGAGTTGCTAAGAAAGCCATCAATGTGATGAGTGAATATGCCCACCCTTCATTTTTATCTGATACCTTTTTTAGATGGATTTTTAATAAATTTCCTCCTCCTAACACAAAAGCAATTGCCGCTAATATATCAAACCAAATTGCTGCCACTTCACCCCAACCCTGAGTCGCAGGGATGAAATAGGCAAAAACCAGAACAAATCCACCAAAAGCTGTAATAAGTAAAGGTACCGTTCGTTTCATATTAATGTTTAACCCAAAATGACATTTTTTAAATAATCCACAGCAGAAAAACAAAATGAGCCCAGAGTTGAATCGGTTCCCAATGCCGAAGCAACGGATGATAAAATAACTCCAGCTAAAATTCCAACTCCAACAATTATTTTACCAAAATCCTGTCCTTTTAAACTCCCCAATTGGTCAGCCTCACCGGATAAATAAGCAGAGGCAGCGAAAAATTCTTCTCCAATAAGTGTGTAATCACAAGCAGCAACAAAAAATGGTAATTGAGCCGGCATAGCAGTTCCTGCTAATTGAATAGCTCCAATGGTGTTACCCGTTTCTGCTAATAATAAGGATTCCGCAAAAAATGCACCCATATAAAAACAAGCTGCTGGTTTTTCTCTTACCATCATACCTTGTACATAAGCAACATAACCAAATTGCTCATCGGTTACATAATATATTAAATCCTGATTATAAGCATCAGGCCTTCCTGCCGAAAGAAAGGAAGCTTGAACGGTCTCTCTGGCAGCAGTCATCACCAACGACCTACTGGTTGGTACCTCCACCTTTGCATCGTATTCCGCTGCGACTTTTGCAACTCTCGAAAGCACAGTTATTCCTGCGATAGTCTGAATTTCATTCATATCCTGAATTCCCGGAATGAACAATACAGATCGTCCCATTTCTGTCGCTCTTCCTACTGCCTCATCTACCGCTTCTAATCCTGCGATTTTTCTAATTTTTAAGGGTTTCCCTTTTCGGGCATAATCAATCCAATAAATCACAGATGCACAAAAGATTATAACAATTACACCCAGCCACATACGAGACCCATCCAAAGGTTGTCTGATAGGTGAAATGGAATTGGATATTACACTTTCTGATTGTTCACCCAAAAATCCTATAGATACTACCTTAAATCTATAATCAGAATCAGTTTCCAAATTTTCAATAGTTGTATTGGTTTCACTCCATGGAACGATTTCAACCAACTCAAATTCAGATCCATTTTTATTCGTGAAAATATGTATTTCTTTAATGGATTGACTCACATCATTTGGGTAATTCCATTTTAAATCAATTTTATCACCATGATCCCAAGGATGATCTGACACCATCAAATTTTCGGGAGGAGGAACTGGAGACGAATATAGGATTCCATATCCAAAAATATAGAATAATAAAATTTTTAGTTTCAATTTTGTATTAGTTATCAATTAGTTCAACGTTTGCTCTGGGGATTGTAACTTCATCATCATTATTCAATATGACCCTTAAAACTCTTGTCTTTGTACCGGATTCCAAAATATGTGGTTCTGGTGGTAAAGCACTCACTTTACCGATTTGACCAAAATAAGGGTCACGAATAATACGAACAGGATAATTTAAATCCAACACACCAGTTAACTGTTTTTCATCACTTTCAGATTTTTCAACCTTAGAATCAATTTTTATGATAATTTCAGGACGAATTACTCCTGCTCTAATTTGGGTAGCTCCATTGATAGATACTGAAGAATGCTCACATGATTTAAATAAATCAAATGTTTTTTCAGCCATAGCAATATCTCCGAATCCCTCGGTAACAATAACGGTTATCCCTAATTTTTCTGTTCCGGTAATTGCTACTCCTAAATCATAACCCAAAATTTCTTTCAAATCATGGTCATCAATCCCACCGGAAATAATGCCTGCCACCCCCACCTCCATTGCCCTGCGAACAGCACCAGCAGTCATTCTCCCACCACCGATTATAATTTTATCTTTCATATCTTCCTGAATCAACTCATCCGTTAACAATTGATCATGGGAATCACAAACAATTATAATCTCTCCAAACGTTTCGCCACCAATACCAAATATGCCTTGGATAAAGGCAACATTTTCTGTAATCACTACCCCTTGATTTTTCAAAACTTCTGTTACATTTCCCGGTAAAAATCCCACTACCTGAACTGGATGAGGTGCTCCTCTTAAAATGACTTGACCCGTAATTTCAGAAACAGTTTCTACAGTCCCGGAATATTTACTTTGACACGAATTTTTAAACATCCCAAAAATTCCCTTGGTTTCAGCAAGAATATCTCCTTGCTTAACCTCTTCTCCAACTGTTACCTTCATACATTCAGGAATATCTTTGGGTGGTAATGATAACAAATTGGAAACATTTATGGGTATCACTTCTCCCGGCATAAACGTTTCTGCTACCACTTGGGTTGCGTGAATGGATTGTCCCTTCTTAACCAAAACGTTGCCTTCTATTGGAAGGGTTCGGGTTCGTTCGATTTGGGTAAAACTACTTACTTTTAACCCGGGCGTATATGCATGGGCTTTTTGATCAGATTTATCCTTAGGTGATTCAATTATATTCTTTTTGGTTTGATCCTCGATCCGAACCTTCGGATACAATTTTAAGGTTTCTACCCATTCACCCATTCTATCAGAATTTTTTTGATCATCTTTTGAAAGTATCAAAGGTCTCCCTCTTCCATCAAGAATCAACCCAACTGTCCCACCGGAAACCGTACCCTCAAGTGATTTTCCCTGACCATTACCCACGTCAAATCCCTTTGCCGGTTCAATTGACAAGGTAACTGTTTCCTCTTCGCCTAAAGGAAATAGTTTCATGTCCCCAATTTGAACCGTCCCTGTCTCATTCAATGATTTTCCGGAAATTGAGTAAGAAAAACAAGGTTTTCCAATTTTTCCATTTCCTTTTGGTGAAACCACCGTTCCTAAATTTATGAGACAATCTTTTTCAAAAACTTCCATCGCTGCTTGTGGATGTACCTGAGCTAACACACCAAGGTGTGGCATCATAAAGATACTGTCTTTTGCGATACGAGTTATACCTTCGGGTTGAAATGCGTCAATGAGCATCATAGCAGTCTGGTGCATTTGCGGAGCGTGGGATAATACTCCTCCTGATGCCACTAACAAATTTAGCTTCATATTATCGACAATGGATTGTCCACCAGTCTCCTGGCTAAAGGTGTCTCCCACGGTGCGTTGCTGCTGAACCCCTTTTAATGTTGTGGCAAATTCTTTATGTTGTTTGTAAGCTAATCTTAACGCTTCCCGTGCAACTGCTTGTTCGAATATCAATGCTTCTTTAGTTTGCGGAATAGTAGTGGGTCTAATCATTTTGTTTTTCACACGATTTCTTAATTCTCGCTCATCCATATCCAAGTGAACCCATCTCAAAATATTCGGCATGGTTGCTTCCGCACATACATTGGAAATGGAATAGCTCATTCCCAAATTTGCACTAACTGTTCGGTTAAAGGTTCCATCGAATACACTGAAAACATCGGTGGTTGCACCTCCTATATCTACACCCACTACGTTAATATCTTGTTTTTCAGCTATGGTCTGAAGAATATTTCCAACTGCCCCGGGTGTAGGCATGATTGGGGTATTTGCCCATCTCATCAACTTATTATATCCAGGAGCATGTGCCATTACATGTTCCAAAAATAAATCATGAATTGCGTCTCTTGCAGGACCTAAGTTTTCTCGTTCGAGAATTGGTCTAAGGTTTTCGACCACCGTTAATTCAAATTCATCCTTAAATAAGTCACTAATGCTATCTCTTGCATTTTTATTTCCTGCATAAATAATGGGTAAATTATATTGAGATCCAAATCTAGGCTGAGGTTTCGCAGGTGCAATTAATTCTGCAATTTCTAAAATGTGTGTGATGGTACCACCGTCTGTTCCACCTGACAACAACATCATATCAGGACGTAATTCCCGTATTCGCTGAATGCGATCATGAGGTTTGCGTTTGTCATTTGAGGCAATGACATCCATCACAATAGCTCCTGCACCTAACGCAGCCCGTTTTGCACTTGCGGCTGTCATCTCAGCAATCACACCAGCTACCATCATTTGGAGACCTCCGCCAGCACTGGAGGTAGAAATATAAAGATCACACCCCGAATGTTCGTCCCCGGGCTGAATTATTTTTCCATCCTCTCCTACAAGTCTTCGCCCTGCCAGTTCTTCGACTTCTGTAACTGCATTAATGACACCCACCGTCACATCTGCGAAAGGTTCTTCTACTGAGGTAGGAGCTTCCCCTCTGTGAGTTTGTCGAAACTGTCCATCAATTTTTTGAATTAAGATCGCCTTGGTAGTGGTGCTTCCACAATCCGTAGCCAAAATGACCTGTATTTTTTCTAAATCCATGTTATTCATTCTTTCCACGTGTGTCTTTGTTTATTTGCTTTTCATATTCTTCTTCAAAAAACTCAATTCTTTCATATAAATAATCAATGCTATTTCGGGACTCCAAAAATTCAGAAAATTGTTGATATCCATCAGCATTTACAACAGCAGAAATAAATGGATGGAAGAAGTGCATTATTTGAGAACCAATAAAATTTAATGGACGAAATGATTCCAGAAATATAAGTGCTGGAGTGGTTAAATGTCTTCGTGCAATTTCACGACAAACCTTATCCACTACCGTTTTCTGTGCTTTCGTAGGAACAGATTTTGTTTTTGAATTTATGGCAAACGCATGTTTTATATTTGCACTGATCATGTTGAATCCGTCATTTTTAATTCAATTTGATTGATAATATCATCTGAATACTGATTAAACTGAAGCTCTAATCCAGTAAATAAATCAGCAATGGATTTGGTGCGTCTTGAATAGAGAATCCCTCCATTGTCATTTTTAATGAACCGTTTTATGTCTTCCCATTTAATGGACGATTTACCCAAAAAAGATTTTCTCGAAATTCCAACCGAGTTAATGGTAAAATGAATAGGAAAATAAAATTGTCTCAACGAAAAAAATAAAATAAATATGGAGAAAATTGACCAATACAACTTATCAAATTCATAATAAATAATCCAACTAATCAAAAGGATTATAATCCCTCCAAATATTGCTCTCCATTTATTTTGGTGTGCAAGATGAACTGTCCATGAGTAATCATTTTCGTCTTTTAGAGTATTATCCATACATCTAAAATAAATTTTGTAAGAAATACAAATAACAGAATGTCAAAGGACTGGCAAAAATTAGTGAATCAAAACGATCAAGAACACCTCCATGACCCAATAGCAACGTTCCAGAGTCTTTCACACCTGCATGTCGTTTTAATAATGATTCAGCAAAATCACCAGCTTGTCCAAAAATTCCAGAAATGATAGAAAGTAAAACCATTTCCATAGTAGTAATAGACAATACGTTTAATTGAGTTGCTAACCCATATACAACAAAACTACTGCACAGACCAGCGATACATCCAACCCAGGATTTGTTCGGACTGATTTTTGGTAATATTTTCTTTTGTCCCCATTTTGATCCGAAGTAGAACGCTGCAGAATCACATACCCAAATGGACAAAACCATGCTCAATGTAAAAAAGGAAGAATGAATGGTATCGTAATTTCTTATCCCAATTAGAGACCCCAATAACCCTCCAATGTAAAGAATGGAGAAAAAAGTCATAGCTAAATTTCCAGTAGGATTCGAGGTAGATTTAGCCATTTCTAAAATAAATCCTAAAATCATGACGGGACCCAAAATAAACATAAATTGGATCATGGATAAATCGGGAAGAAAATAAAAGTAGATGCAAAATCCAATTCCACCAGCATAAGCTATCCAATTCAATAATGAAGAATTATCCACTTTAGTCATGGAAAGAAATTCTCGAAT
>CAZBZK010000027.1:5982-19222 GCA_964496365.1 uncultured bacterium | reverse complement strand
ATTATTCCTTTTTCTGATTTGGCTTGATTTTCTTGGACAAAAGAGGTAGGTAATCCATATGTTTCAAATTGGTTGGTTCGAAATCGTTCAAAAAAATATCCTCTATTGTCTTTATGGATTTTCGGCCAAATTAATTTTAATCCCGGTAATTTTAATTCTTTAATTTTCATTATGGATTTAAATGGATTGAATTTCGAGGAATCCGTCCCACATTATCAAATTTAAATCCCTCTTCTTTAAACAATTTCATATTTAGAATATTTCTTGTATCTAAAATGATTTTGGAAGTCATAAGAGATTTCAACTTTTCAATGTCTAAACCTCTCAATTCATTCCATTCAGTCAGAATAACCATGGCATCCGCTTTGGATACCGCTGATTCCCATGAATTTTTATAGGTAATATTTGGAAATAATTTAGCAAAATTTTTATTACCTTCAGGATCATAAGCCGTCAATTTCCCTCCGTCATTCAAAATGTGTTTTGCCATGGGGATTGCAGCTGATTCTCTCACGTCATCCGTCTCCGGTTTAAAAGTTAAACCCAAAAGTGCGACACGTTTTTCCTTAAAACTCCCACCTAATAATTGCTTTAATTTTGTAACCATCCTTAGTTTCTGAAGTTCATTGGTTTTAATGGCACCCATTAAAGAAAGCATAGGGGTCATCTTTTCGTCTGCCAATGACACTAAGGCTTTTGTGTCTTTTGGAAAACAAGATCCACCATAGCCCGGTCCCGGATGTAAAAACTTAGGACTAATTCGACCGTCAATGCCCATCGCCCGGGCAACCACATGTATATCTGCGTTCACTTCCTCGCAAAGATTTGCAACCTCATTTATGTAACTAATTTTCATGGCTAAAAATGCATTACTTGCATATTTTATCATTTCTGCTGTTTCGATGGTTGTGGAGAGAATAGGGGTCTCATTAACGTATAAGGGTCGGTAAACTTCCTTCATAACCTGTGCTGCTTTTAAAGAGGATGTACCTAACACCACTCTGTCAGGCCAAAGAAAATCTTTTACTGCTGATCCTTCTCTCAAAAATTCAGGGTTGGAACAATAATCAAATGATTGTTGGGTGCGAGAAATTATTCGGTCTATTATTTTTTGCCCCGTACCAATGGGAACCGTACTTTTGGTACAAATTACTTTATACTTATTTAAATGTTTTGCAATCGTATCAGACACAGCAAACACTGCAGATAAATCAGCACTTCCATCATCAGATTCCGGTGTCCCAACTGCTATAAATACAACATCACTTTGCTCAATTGATTTCCCAATTTCGGTTGAAAATGTCAACCGTCCTGAATGTACATTACGTTCAATTAAATCTTTTAATCCCGGTTCATAAATTGGAATGTTTCCTTGATTTAAATAGGCTATTTTTTCCTCAAGGATATCAACACATGTTACATTATGCCCAAAATCAGATATCCCTGCACCACTCACTAGGCCCACATATCCGGTACCAATAACTGCTATTTGTTTCATCTAAATTGTATGAATAATTCGAAAATACTAAATTATAAAAACCCAAATTTACGGCGAATACCCCATTCTAAAGACAAAAGTGAAATTATTATTATTGCAATCCAACCACTTTCAAATGGGCGAAATTTTTTGGTTTCTTTTGTCATAAAATTTTCTTGATTCAATTGGGTCATTAATGAATCTTTTAATTCCCAAGGGTAAAATTCCCCTCCAGTTTTATTTGATAAATTTTTAAGTAATCCGTCATTTAAAAAGACGTTATTCAATTCTACCTGACTTTCCTCAACGAAAAATTTACCTTTTTGTTCGTACGATCCTGATAAGTCGGTATATTTTATAACAAATTGATTGGTTCCCGGCGATGATGCCCAATAGGACCCTTCCCATCTCTTCAACACAGGATTATACCTCAACTCAGATGAATTCTCCAATTTGTCATTCAAATAAACGTGAAAAAATGCAGAACCCCCAGTGAAAGACTCAGAGTGTCGAACACCGATGACTTGAATTTCTTCACCTTGCTGAAAATTCGTTTTATTTAATCGAAAATGAAGAGACTCATTTCCTCCGGTTCTCAACAGCCATGAAAATAGACCACTAAACACAAGACTCGAGAGATTCTCCGATTTGGTTGCAGTTAGGTCATAGTGTAGTGAATGTAAATTATTTGGTGTCCAAATTGCCAATCGCACACCTTTTTTTTCACCTGCGAATAGTAAGACATTGGATTCTTTTTTTACTTCAATTAATGGAGACATCCATGAGTTTTGAATATCAAAAATTATAGATGAATGTAACGGAGGTAATTCCAGTTGCGTTAAATCAAAATTTGGATGGGAACTAAACGATCTTAACATTTTTTCACCCCTCTCTGTCACACTCCAATCCATAGGGATATCATCTCTGCTCCATTTCGGATTGGACACATTAAATATTGAAAATATTTTTGAGTAATAATTCTGTTGTAAACCCGGACCTGTTAAAAAAACTATGCTTGATTTTTGTGAACTAATTTTCTTTTTTAAAAAAGAATACCATGAATTTGACATTTTACTCACAGGAAAATTATCCAATATAATTAACTCATATTTCTGTTCCCAAAATGATTTTAAGGGAGGATAAAATTCGTTTTGTTTTTGTACAAAGTGGTCTGTTGAAATACGGGGCATTTGCTTTAAAACCTGCTTTATCACACTGGTATTGAAAGAAGGGCCTCCCGTCAGTAATGCGATTTTATAATTATCCTGTAAAATTGTAATATTAAATGATTGATGATTGTTTTCAATATTTAGTTCGTCTTCCAAGGAAGATAGTTTAAGTGTATAAATTGATTCACCCAATTGATCCGGTTTAAATCTAAACCGTACATTTGATTGGGACCCCCCACCAAAAACTCGAATAAATTTTGATCCCAGTAATTTATTTCCATTGAAAAGTGATGCTGTTATTTTTTTATTCACTTCACCCACAGATTCGATTATCCCCGTTATTTCAATATCCTCATTCCTAATTGCTACTGTGGGAGCATCGATGGATTTAATAGATATATCTACTCTCGATGATTGATGTCCTACTCCCAATGTATAAATGGGTATGGACACACCATCAATGGAATATTTTGGATCTAAACCAACCGTATTTTGCCCATCTGAAATAATGAGATAACCTTGAAAATCTTCTTGGTTCTCTTTAGTTGCATCCTCAATTATACCTCCGATATTTGTTGCAGCACCGGTTGCATTAAGTGGTAGTTTTTGTGAAACAGGAAGTATATGCTGATCAAAATAATTTACTTCATAGTTAATTTTTTTTTCATCCAGTTGATTAAAAAATAATTCAAGCTCAGCGTTTAATCGAGTGAGAGAATAATCTTTATGAAAACCCATACTCATAGAATTGTCAATAAAAACTGATAATTTTTTTGGAAATTCTTGTGTGTAAATTTGAGTTATTTTTGGATGCAATATTCCTAGTAACAAAATAAGAACCACTATCACCCTCAAAAATGTTAGAATTCTGAATTTTTTATTGAATTTAAGAGAAAGATAGTACCAAATCATGGCAACGATACTTCCTGTGAAAAATATCCAAAACCACAAATCAGGTGATTGAAGAAACTCAATGGTCATAATTTATTTAAATTTGAATCATGAGCATTACTGAGTTAGAACTTATGACATGGAGGAACATGGGAATATTGATTTTGTTCTATTGATAATAAAAAATTACAGAATGGGGTACCATTAAACGATTCAGTATTTCTTTGATTAAATTAATCGGATAAAGGATAATTTGGGCGTACAGAAAAAGTGATAGCTGACTCTTCACCTGCTCTAATTTTTTTCTCTCCCAAAAAAGCCACCATTGCCGCATTATCCGTACATAAGTCGAGGGGAGGATAAATTACATTTATTCCTATTAACCGCTGTTTAGCAATTTTTCGCAATGATTTATTTGCACTCACACCTCCAGCAATAACGCAGGTTTCAATTCCAGTTTCTATTAAAGCATTCTTTAATTTTGTGATCAAAACATCAACAATAGCAGCTTGATAACTTGCAGCAATGTCATTTAATTTTTCTTTTTCTAATTTTGTTTCCATTTTTTTCCTATAATAAAGTAATGACGTTTTCAATCCACTAAAACTAAATTCCAAATTTTTGTCACCCAAAAAAGCCCTGGGAAAAGAAATAGCATTGGGATCTCCGCCTCGAGCACAATTCTCTATTTCCGGACCGCCGGGATAACCCAACCCTAGAATACGAGCTCCTTTATCAAAAGCTTCCCCTGCTGCGTCATCTCTCGATTCACCTAACATTTCATAATGATCAGTTGAATTTAATTTCCATAATTGAGTATGCCCTCCGGAAACCAGAAGACAAACAAACGGAAATGTTAACGATGTCTGCCCCAAAAAGTTCGCAAAAATGTGGGCTTCCAAATGATTAATCCCAATCATCGGTATATTCAAACCGAGGGACAATCCCTTTGCAAAGCAAGTACCTGTAAGCAATGCCCCGGCCAAACCGGGACCTTGAGTAACTGCAATTCCTCCAATATCCTTGGTTGATAATTTAGCAGAATCCAACGCTTGTTGAACCACTTGGTTCAATAACAGCTCATGTTCCCGAGACGCAATTTCAGGAATAACGCCTCCTGAAGATTGATGGATGGATTGGGAATGAACAATATTTGATAATATTTTTCCATTTTGAACCAATGCTGCAGCTGTTTCATCACAGGAAGTTTCAATCCCCAAAATATTCATCCCGAATCCCGGGTTACCACCAATTCAATGCTTCGAGGAGATAAGTCCTGCCATTCAATCACGTCATTAGGCATTACCACAGTTGGTGTATAAAATTGCTTATTTTGAGACCATTTTTTGTTAAAATCAACGTAAATAAAAAAATCTTCGGGATAAATATTTGCAATTCGATCCACACCACCTACAACGGTAAGAGAAACCGTCCGTGGATTTACAAACACTCTTAATCCCTCTTTGATGCTAGTAACTTGGATGGGAATATCACTAATAATCCGTTCACTAATTTTTTGAATGTCAATCTCATAATGGATGTTTTTTTCTTTAAATTCTATGAGTCGGTGAGGGATTTCGATGGACAGAATTCCATTTTTTATAGGGTTTTTTAGAGCTGTTAATGTTTCCTCCTTTGTCTCTATAAACCTGAGAGAATCAACTAAATCTCTTGGTCCAGCAACATCAATCAAATTGGGGGTAACATTTATTTTACCAACCTGAATATATCCGGCTTGGGTTTCCACATTTATTTTTGGGATAATCATTAATGATTTTACTAGATACTCGTCCAGACTGATTAAAATTTCCAGTGGATATACAATTTCGAGAAATTCCAAATTCCAAGAGGATGGAAGGATTACTTTATGTGGAAAACGTTCATAATATTCGTTTAGTTTGAATTCATACTCCTCAGAAATGCGATCCAAATCCAAAACCAATTTATAATCTTCAAAGAAATCTTTAAGCAAAAATGCTTTTAGTAATTCATGACCTGTCCCTGAAAATCGAGCTTGAATCTCCTGAGGGACCTCTTCCTTGAGTGTTTTTTTTGCACTGATATTCCGAACTTCAAGGGGAATATTCATGACACTGGAATACACTTCGCTGCTGGTTACAAATAACCACAGAAAAAATCCCAATCCAAGGGATCCTAAAACTAAATAATACTTACTATATTGTTTCGGTTTGAATAGTGAGCGTTTACTCACAATCCATTACCCCCATAATAATGGATTATTTTGATTCAGATTCAGGAGTAACGGATTGATCTGGAATTTCAATTTTTTCTCCTGCTGGAGCTTCCTGAGATTTCATATACTCCTTGACTTCATCGTGTTCAGTGGGAATGGATTCATTTAATTCATCGAGAATCAATACGACCTTTTTTTCTTCTGGTTTCACTTCCATGACAACAGCGGTAAGTTCATCACCTCGGTGGTAATCTTCGATGAGTTTTTTTCTATTTTTTTTGACATTCCTTCCAAAGGGAATAATGCCTTCAACCTCGTGTTCCAGCTGCATTATGATTCCTTTTTCCAACACTCGAATGATGGTTCCTTGAACTTCTTTTCCTGCCTCAAAATATTTGATCAACCCCCCCCATGGATCTTCATCCACTTGTTTTAAGCCCAATGAAATCCTTCGGTTTTCTCTAGAAACTTCCAACACTCGGACATCCAATTCCTGAAATTTTTCCAGCATTTCTTTTGGATGCCTAATAATTTTGGTCCAAGATAAATCTGATACATGAATCAATCCGTCTATCCCCTCTTCTAATTCCACAAAAGCACCAAATTGGGTTATATTCATTACTTTTCCTTTTTGCAAAGAACCGATCATATATTTTTCTTCGATCGTATCCCAAGGGTCAGGCTGAAGTTGTTTTACTCCTAAACTAATTTTTCTATCCTCTGGATCAATCGTAAGTACTTGAGCTTCCACTTCGTCCTTCATATTGTAAAATTCAGATGGATTTTTTATGTGTTTTGTCCAGGATATTTCAGATACGTGAATTAATCCTTCAACACCCGGTTCTATTTCGATAAAAGCACCGTAGTTGGTCATGCTGACAATTTGACCTTTCACCACCGATCCAATTGGATATTTTTCATTTACTTTCTCCCAAGGGTGAGTGGTCAATTGTTTTAATCCTAACGAAATACGTTTTTTCTCCTGATCAAAATCAATGACCTTAATAGTGAGTTTTTCATCCAAACTCACAACCTCAGAAGGATGGTTTATTCTACCCCATGAAATATCCGTAATGTGAAGCAGTCCATCCACTCCACCCAAATCTATAAACACTCCAAAATCCGTTATGTTTTTCACTTGACCTTCTACAATATCACCGACATTTATTTGAGAAAATAAATGTTCCCGCTGTTCTGTTAATTCTTCTTCTAACAACACTTTTCGGGACACAACAATATTTTTTCTGATTTCATTAAATTTGACTATTCGTACTTCCATGTCTTGATCCAAATAAGCATCAAAATCACGGACCGGTCGAATATCAATTTGAGATCCAGGAAGAAACGCTTCAATATCACCAATATCAACCACCATTCCTCCCTTGATCCGTCGGAGAATTGTGCAGGTAATAATTTCACCCGAATCGAAGGAGGATTTTAGTTTTTTCCAGCATTTGAGAAAATCTGCTTTTGTTTTTGACAAAATCATATTTCCATGCCTGTTTTCCAATGTTTCTAAAAATACCTCGATTGGTTCTCCAATGTTTGGTATTTCATCCTCTTTGAATTCTGATCTGGAAATCATTCCCTCCGATTTAAATCCAATATCTAAAATGACATCATTATCTGTCATCCCAATAACCCTTCCTGTGACCAATTCCTTCTCTTCTATATCAGAGAGTGTGTCCAAATATAAAGATTGAACCTCGAGTGGTACGTCTTCAATATCATCTTCTTGATCCAATTCTTCTAATTTATAAACATTAATATCCTGGAATAAATCAGGTGATAAATAATCAACAGCTGGTACTGTTTCTTCCGTAGTCACTACGGATTCGGTACTGACTTCTTCTTGTACTTCAGAAGCCTGTTCAACTGTGGGGGTTTCTAATTCCTGTTCAAACATTTATTTTAATTCCCTTTTAATTTTGTTAATGGTTTCAATTATTTGATTCACTTGTTCATTGAAATTTAAATATGACGTATCTATTATGATAGCCCCTTCAGGTTGTGTTAAAGGAGAGTGAGTTCTTGAAGAATCCTTTGAATCCCTATTTTTGATTTCTCTTTCAAGTTCATTTAAATCTTTTTTTCTGCCCATGGCTTCCAATTCATTATTTCTACGCTTAGCTCGAATTTTATCATCGGCTATCATGTAGAATTTTAAATCAGCTTTGGGAAAGACAACCGTTCCAATATCTCTACCTTCAACGATACAATTTTTCCCAGTAGCCAATTTACGTTGGAGCTGTACCAAGGCTTCCCTAACCACAGGGATTGCACTAATCTCACTGACTAAACCAGTAACTTTTGGTTCTCTAATTTTTTGTGAAACATCCATACCGTTTACTTCTACTATCAGTCGTTGATTCAGGTGAGACATAGAGATGCCCAGGGAAGCCATAAATGATTTTAGCATTTCTTCATCTTCCACATTAATATTCTCATTTACAATAGCCCAAGTAACTGCTCTATACATTGCTCCCGTATCTATATACGCAAAGCCTAGTTGATCTGCGACTGCTTTTGCGGTTGTACTTTTTCCTGTTGCGGCAGGTCCATCAATTGCGATAATCATCATTTTCAATTCTCAATGAGCCGACAAATTTAACTTTATCAATACACAATACCAATAAATAAGACGAATTGGTAAAATGTTGACTTCGAAGGATATTTCTATTGGTTTAATTTGCTCCACTCCTGTTCATTCAGCAGTCTCCACTTCCCCAGAGGAAGACTCCCTAAACTAATGGGTCCAAATTGGACTCTTTTTAACGCAAACAAACGAATATTTAATGATGAAAATATCCTCCGTATTTCCCTCTTTTTCCCTGTAAAAAGTTTCAAACTTATGCTAGATCTTTTTTTTACTTTCTTTTGGTTAAGTATTTCTGCACGTCCAAATTCACTATATCCGATAAAAATTCCCTTCCCTATTTTTTTAACCGTTTTTGAATCTAAACTTCCTTCGATTTCAGCTTCATAAATTCTAGGGACTCGATACTTTGGATGAAGAATTTTTTGTGATAAATCTCCGTCATTTGTTAACAAAAGTAACCCGGATGTCAATCTATCTAATCTGCCAATTGGAAACAACCGTTCATTCGTCTTGATATAGTCCAATACCGTTTTTCGTCCTTGTGGATCAAAAGTTGTCGTAACCACTTTTATTGGTTTATGGAACATGATGACTTGACGAGTCTTTGAAATTGATAATTTTCTGCCTTCAAAAATGACTGTGTCTTCTTCTGTAACAAAAAAAGCAGGGTCTGTTATAAGTTTACCATTGACAAATGTCGTGGCTTGTTGAATTAGTTCGTCAGACCGACGTCTGGAGGCAACTCCAGCATGTGCTAAATATTTATTTAATCTCATCCCAATGTCCATTGCCTCCCTCGCTTTCATCTTCATCTTGAAAAATATCTACTTGCATTTCATTTTCCGTCATCCCTTCATCGGTTAAATCGGAAATTTCCTTTAACTTTGGCATTTCAGATATTTTCCCCAATCCAAATGCCTTTAAAAAGTCATCCGTTGTACCATAAAGTAGAGGTCGACCGGGACCATCATCTCTTCCTTTGATACAAATTAATTTTTTAGTTAATAACGTTTTTAAGACTCCGGTACAATCCACACCTCTAATGGATTCAATTTCAAATCGATTGATTGGTTGTTTATAAGCTACGATTGCAAGAGATTCCAATGAAGCAGTACTCAAATATAATTTTCCAGATTTGTTTAGTAATCTACGGATCCATATATCATAAACAGGACGAGAATTTAACTGATATCCTCCTGCAATGGTTTGTATCTCAAAAGCGTGATTTTCGATTTCATATTTTTCCATTAATTGTTCGATCACTCGGGACAAATTTGGTGGGTCAGTTTCAAAAATTTGATTGATTTGATTTTGGGTTAGAGGATGAGGCGTTGCAAAAAGGAGTGCCTCAATAATTAATAAATTATCTTTTTCTTCGACCGACATCAGTTTTTTTCTATAATTAGATGAATTTCTAAATCATCAAATGATTGGTTTTGCACCACCATTATTTTAGATTCTCGAATCAAATCAAGAATGGCTAGAAAAGTTACAATTATTTCAATTTTGTTTTTTAAACGACGAATAAGGGAGGAAAAACGTAAAGAGCCATCTCCATCAATAAATGCGAGTATTTTAGCTTTTTGATCATCCAACCGAATAAATTCCCGATGAAGTTCAAATGTACTTATTATGGGTTTGTTATCAATGGCTGTTTTGAAATATTTAGCTATGTCGAATAAGGATACATTTCTGACAAAAACTCCAACATCCTCTTCCACATATCCTACATTTTTTATCTGACTTCTTGAAAAGTACCGACTGCGAATTTCCGCCAAAGAACTCAGTGACTGGGCTGCTTCTCGAAATTGTTTGTATTCTAACAGTTGACGAACTAAAGGTAATCTGGGATCATCTCCATCCGTATCATCTTCCCCGATCGTACCCGGGATAAGCATTTTCGATTTTATCCGCATTAATGTGGCGGCCATATGAATAAAATCTCCTGCTATAGACAAATTTATTTCCTTTGTGTTGTTCAGGGTTTCCATATAATCAGCAGTAATCTTGGAAATTGGAATATCATAAATATCGAGTTCATCCCGTTTTATAAAATAAAGGAGTAGGTCTAAAGGACCTTCAAATTCATCTAATTCTACTTTATACATTGTTTTGTTTTACGACGATTTAGGAATAAATCCTATTTTTTTATACACTTTACGTAATGTCTTGTATGCCAAACGACCAGCCTTTTTTTGTCCTGAATCCAATACAGATTTCAAGAACCCTTTATCTTCAATAATTCGATTATATTCATCATGAATTGGACGGAGTACTTCAATGATTAAATCAATTAATTCATCTTTTAGATTAGAGTACAGTTTTCCTGAAAAATGAGATTCTACTTTTGATATTTCCATCTCTGAAAGCCCTGAATAAATATTCAACAAATTGGAAACACCGGGATGCTTTATAGGGTCAAATTTAATTTCCTTTCCTGAATCGGTAACGGCTCGTTTCAGTTTTTTTCTAATTTGTTCCGGTGAATCTAAAAGTGTGATTATATTTTGTAAATCAGTATCTGATTTTGACATCTTTTTTGCTGGATCCTGAAGACTCATTATCCGGGCACCTACTTTAGGTATGAAAGGTTCAGGAATCGTGAATGTATTCGAGTATCGAGAATTAAAACGTTGGGCTAAATGACGACTTAATTCCAAGTGTTGTTTTTGGTCTTCACCTACCGGTACTAAATCTGCCTGATATAGTAAAATATCCGCCGCCATTAACACCGGATATGTAAATAATCCGGAATTAATATTTTCGTTATGCCGATTTGACTTATCCTTAAATTGAGTCATTCGATTTAGTTCTCCCATGTAGGTCATGGTTCCTAAAATCCATGACAATTCAGCGTGTTGAGGTACATGGGACTGAATGGCAACAATACTGGTCTCTGGATCAATCCCACAAGCGATATATTGAGCCAAAAAAGACATGGTTTGTTTCCTGAATTCAGGTGGATTTTGATAGGTTGTCATGGCGTGTAAATCTACAATTAAAAAAATACAATGGTAATCACGCTGAAAGGATACCCAATTTTTTAATGCACCTAAATAATTTCCGATGCAAAGATGTCCGCTAGGAGCACTTCCACTAAGAATTCTTTTCATAATTTAATCAGTTCAATGCTTCCATGAATAAATAGGGTTTCCAATTTTTTTGTCCATTTTTTGCAAATTGCTGGAAATATTGAATTCGATTGGGTCGATGAGGATTTTTTTGAAGTTTTAAACCAACCGATTCAGGAGAATGATTTCCCTTTTTTAAATTACAGGATAAACAAGCGGTTACTAAATTTTTCCAATCATCTATACCCCCTCTCTCTTTGGGAATAATATGATCAACGGTTAAAGATCCTGAAGATTTGCCACAATATTGACATGTGTAATTATCCCTCTGAAAAATATTTTTTCTATTAAGAATTACAGCCATACTATTGTATTTGACAATTCGTTTTAATTTAATTACACTAGGGACGCACAGTTGCAAGGAAGGAGAATGAATGATGGAATTACTGGATTCAATAATATCAATCTTGCCTAAATAATGGAGACATATTGCCCTTTTGGCTGAACAAATGTGAAGCGGAGAATAATTGGCATTTAATACTAATACCACTCGATTTATAATTAACCCATTCTTTTGAACTAAACTCATGGTATCATCAAATGTTCGACGGAGGAAGAAAACTGAAATATATTAAGTAATTTTTCATTGAAATTAGCATGGAATTTATCCAAACTTTCCTCTTTAACCCAACCTTGAGAATGTAAAATGTTTAACCCACCTAGAGATATTGCCACATGGGAAATGGAATCGTTTCTTCCAAAAAACAATAAATCTCCAGATTTAACCGTATTCAATGAAATTTTATAATCAGAAAAATGTACAGCCTGTTGAGATCCATCCCTTGGAAGTTCGATTCCAACTGACCGAAATACAGATTGAACTAATCCTGAACAATCTACTCCCAATACAGATTTTCCGCCCCACAGGTATGGAACACCTAAAAATTGTTTAGCAAATAGTAAAATATTATCCCGTGTTGGTTTTAACGGGGAAGCTCGAAATTCTTTTGGGGCTGTCCCCAACCATCCATCCGGAAACACAACTTGATTTGATTCTATTAATTTTAATTGTGAACCGTATATAACTTTTCTTTTTTCATTTCCATTTTCAGACCATTTTGAAAATCCAAAAAATGTTTTGGTAGAATCATAGGGAGCTTTAGAAAACACTCCATAAAATGAATGAACCCAACCCTCGTATTTATCCCATTGCTGAACGTAGCTCCAATTTTTATGGGTTTTAATTAGGGTACACGTTTCACCTAAAATCGCCTGAGTAACCATTTCAGATTGGAATTCAGGATTTTTGTGAATCGGTGCAACCGGTGAGTTTATGATAAAATATTTCATGCAAAAGGAAATTTAAGTGTGTTTTACCTCATATAATATACAAAAAACCCCGAATATTCGGGGTTTTTCTATTCTATCGGTTTTAAAAACTGAATTTTAAATAGTCGAAAAATCCGCTGTTATATCTAAATCGGTTTTTGTTGCATTCTCAGCATCAACAGTTACTCCGGATGCATCCATAAAACCTGTTTGAATGGTACCTCCGTACGCACCAATTGTATGCTGATTTGTGGTGGGATCGTTATCATCCGGATCCAGCCAAGAAACCGTTATTGCAGGATAAGTTCCAAATGCAACATCCGTAAACGAATAGTCATATAGTCCATCCGTAACATCGCCTGCAGTTACAATTACTGCAGAATAAGGTGCTGCAGTTGGCGGCCAAGCTGATTGAACTGATAAATACACATCCCCAGCACTGGGCCAATCACCGGTAAAAGTGATGGTTCCTGATAACATGGCTGATTCCGGTAAATCATCTTTTTTATC
>CAZBZK010000027.1:0-5882 GCA_964496365.1 uncultured bacterium | reverse complement strand
TAAAAGTGATGGTTCCTGATAACATGGCTGATTCCGGTAAATCATCTTTTTTATCTTCACATGACATGAGAATAAAAACGAAATATACTGAAAAAAGTGTAAAGGTAATTTGTTTTGTTAATTTCATTTTTTCCTTTTTTTAGTTAAATGATCGGTTTAATTCCACTTTCCATACTCGTCCAGGCATGGGAAAGTCTTGTATTAATTTATAGTTTATATTAAATATATTTTCAATTTGAAATGTTAACTTATACTCTCCTATTTTTTTTTCAATCGCTCCGTTGAATACCACATTCTTTGGTAATTCTTTGACAGGAAATATTATTTTATCATCAATTGTTTGGTAATCGTGACTGAGAAAATCATCATATTTTTGCGAAGACCATCCTTTTCCAGTTATTCTCATAACAATAGGTTGTAATACAAACTTAAATCGTATGTCACCTCGGTGTTTTGATCTATATAAAATTGGGTTTTTTTCTAAGTCATTCATATTGAGATAAACATAATTCCCGGTAATTTTAATTTTATTTGACAATCTCCATTTAAATTGAAATTCCCCTCCGAAGCCCGTCACACCCTCTCGATTTACAGTCAATGTGGGCAAGCTGTAAACAAAATCAATCATGTTCTCATAACGATTTTTAAACATAGCTATACTCCACTTCCATTGCTGTGAATGTGGATGTTCATAACGTATTTCTATTGTCTTTACTTTTTCCGGCTTTAATTTTGGATTACCCTGAACAGTCAATCCATAACTGGTCTGATGCAATAGATAAAGTTCTGATAATGAAGGAGCCCGAAACCCTTCGCTATAGGATAAAGTGAATGCTCTTTCATTTTTTATTTCGTACATGATATTGAACTTTGGTGAGAGATGTTCAAAGGTTTTCATTTTAAATCCA
Organism: uncultured bacterium; assembly: GCA_964496365.1. GTDB lineage: Bacteria > Fidelibacterota > Marinisomatia > Marinisomatales > AB-629-J13 > AB-629-J13. Next base: position 4,974 of record CAZBZK010000027.1, on the reverse strand, counting down.
TTGCCCGGATTCACAGTTCGATAATCATAACGTAGACCCGTTCCAATATTCCACCCTCCACCGATTGAATATTTGGATTGGGTAAAACTACCCAGTGTAGTCTGAGTGGGTGAATCGTAAATAGAATTATAAACCGACACTTCCGATTTATCCCATCCCACATCAATACCAGACATGACAATCCATCTTGACCATCGTGTCAGAAGCATCTCCGTCCTTAAGCCGGTCGAAACATCATCATAATTTTGGTTATCTTCCTTTTGATCTAAGGGTGTATCATTCCTATCAAAATATTGGGTTTTATATGTATTTAAAAAAACTGAATTGGAAAGAGATAATCCTGTCAATAATGGATAGAAAAAATGGGCATGAACATACGAGGATACTCTTTTTGATCTACGCCATGTTGGACTGGTTATGAACCCCGGATGTCCCGTCTCAGACCAAGAATTAATAAAAGAAATTCTATGGGTTTTACCCTGATTATTTTGAAGTTTTCCAACCATTCTAATTCGTACCAATTCATCATCCGAATTGAAGCGGTGTCCCCCAGAATATCGAGCAAATCCTGTGAGTCCAACATTCCATTTATATTGATTAAATTTTGAGGAAATACTGCCTTGAAATAATTGATTAGAACCACTACTAAATCGGAGACTTTGAGTGCTAACTGTGTCTGTATGATCCGTGATTAAATTTAAAACACCACCCATAGAATTATGCCCATATTGTGAAGAAGCAGCATTATGGTCAATTTCAATTCTTTGAACATCTTGTATAGGAATTGAGCTCCAGTCTGGAGAACCACTATTTGGAATTAATAGCGGAAATCCATCTAGTAAAATCAAAACTCGATTATTGTATCCTCCCGGTTTGTAATCAGATGAACCTCGAATGGAAACGTTTACATTTCTGCCACTTCCATGTGCAAATTGGACATCAACACCTGGAATTTCTCCTAAAATTTCAGCAGCAGAATTCTTATTCAAATCCTCGATTTTTTTTTTATCCAACACATCCACAGATTCGTATCCCAGTCGTGTAGTAAATAAACCTTCCACAGATATCTCACCAAATTCCAGAATCGTTGATTCCATCTCAACATTGAGCTCAAGTGGTGATTCATTCAAAATGATCTCTTTTTTAAAAGGTTTAAACCCAATCGTGGTAATATGAAGTGTGTAGATTCCATTTTCTAAATCCAACTTAAATTGACCATAGGGATTGGTTACTGTTCCTCTTCCCGTTTCTGAAAGAAATACATTCGCATTGGGGATTGATTTCCCGGAGGCTTTATTTTTCACTATCCCGGAAACAGACACCCCAAAAGAAAGGGATTGAACCAAAATAATTATGAAAAAAAAATGATGCATTATTGTTGAGTTGGATCTGCGATCAATTGATTCAATAATTCCTCCACATCCTTCTCTGACACCGGATCTTTCCTATCTCCCATAAGTACTAATCCCATAAATAGTCCACCCATGGCTTTAAACAAAAGTTGCGGATTGATGTTTGGGAATTCCTCTGCTTTCACACCGTCTTCTAAGAGTCCTTGGATGGTTACATACATTCTTCCTTGGAATTTTTTCCAAGGTTGTTCTTCGAAATGGATGACTTTCGGTGCATTGAATAAAAATTCATAAAGACCGGGACGGTTTCGTGCGTTTTCTGCGATTTTCAAAAGGACATTGATAAAGGATTGTCTTGGACCTTCCTCTCCTGATATGACCGGTTCAAGGCTTGCCCAAAGTTTTTCCCAACCATTTTCTAAAATTGCTGCGAATACTTCTTCTTTTGAATGGAAATAATAATAGAGCGTGGCTTTACCAAAACCGGATTGGGATGCAATTTCATCCATAGTAGCACCCTCCAATCCTTTGGTTTTAAATACATCTAACGCACCGGAAAGAATCCGCTCTTTGCGCATTTGCCGTTCTTCGAGTTGTCGTTGGGAAATAGACATAATTGAAATAATAGTTTAATATTCGAATGATGAGTCGAAAATTAAAATAAAATTACTACATCCCCAATTTTTTTTTTGAATTTTTCCTTAAAATTTAATTAATACTACAATCCATATTCACCGAGAAATCTGAACACAAAAGCTAATCCGTGGGTGTTTGGCATTGCTGATATTGACCCTTTTTGATGGTTTTAAATAGAAGCTCATATAGGATTATGGCAACCATAATGTAAAAGGATACATAAGTTAAAAGTCCAAAAAACATGGTGGACAAACTAAATGTCCCTGATAAATATCGGACTCCCCAAATAGACCCAAAGGTTCCAAAGACGGACACAAAAGGCTCTACCATGAAAAATGTTTTCCATCCTCCTGTGACGATTGAATTCAAATAAAATATACCACATAAAAAGAAGAACATAAATGCAAACGAAATTAAATGGGTGTGTGTTGTGAGCAACATGCTTTCAAATTCCTTCGGATATTTATCCGGAATATCCATATCATCAATTATAGGTGAACCAGCATAATGTTCATCTGTACCTCTGGGTGTCATGTCTGTGGTTTCATACACATAATATAGCCCAACAGACACACCAATAGTCATTAAAACTATAAATGCAGTCAGAAAATATTTGACCTTTTGAGGGAGGTCACATAATCTTGGAAATTTATTATTCAAATAGATTTTCTAAGTAATATTGAATCACAAATGTACTGCGATGAATTCCTCTTGTCACAGCATTAACTGAAATGGTTGCTCCGCTAATTCCATCAATGTGTTTTCCCACTTGGTAATCTGAGTCTGTGGTTTTTCCCAAAAATTGTTTCAACCAATGTCGGTTTGCAATCTCTCCACCAATGGGTTCTCGATACTTAATTATGTGTGAGTTAATCACAATCCCTTTCTCATCATAAAATACGGCGTATGTGATGGGTTGAGATTTTCCTTTCACATTGTCAAGGTAAACCATGCCAATAAGGGAATCATTTTTTGTGATTTCCCAAAGATAAACTTGGTTTCGCATGAAACGAAGTCTGGCGTTTTTTTCAGCGGTGAACTTAATCTCTTTGGGGATGGGGAACTTTTGGAACAAAACAGATACAGAATCTCCGTAATAATCATAGATCAAAGTTTCTGTATCGTCTTTCAGGCTGGCGAAAAGAGCCGAAACACTAATCACCAAACCAAAGAGAACGTAGAGACTCCTATTTAATCTTTTGTGTAGTAATGGATTGTCTTGGTTTTTGGGACCGATCAGAATAGTTATCTCATTTATAAATTAGAAATTGTAGCCAACACCAAGGTTGATTTGTGTTTTAGCATCATCAGAAGATTCTGTTTTATGTTTGCCAAAATCGAACTTGAAAGCAACGTTTGAGATGGGCCAATAGGTCAACCCAAATCGCTGAATGGTGTAATGTTTATCAGAGTTTACTATACCATCGGTTGTCCCACGATTATAATCGGAGTAACGGAACCAAGGCATTAATTTTCCTTCTACCCCAACCATGTCAGCGATATTATATCCAAGGTCTAAGTAGTACCCACCACTGGATGTGTACCCTTCTGGGTTATTTTTATAAGAAATATTACCATATTCCAAAACACCGTAAAGATTATCGGCATCGTACTTCAGGTTGATTTCACTTAAGCCAAATGACACGGTTGAGTCGGGATTATCATTAATCGGTGCATCGTTCATGGAATAAGAACCCCCTATTTTCAGACCTTGAATTCCTGTGTAATTTGCACTGAAATTTTTCAACCAACTATATGCAGTTGTTTTATATCCTTTACCACGTCCACTTCGGATGCCGGCACCTATACCTTCACCTTCCATATCTTCCATGAGGACAAACCGCATGTTGAGACTTGCCATGGAACCGTACACTGCAAATCCATTTCCAAACCACGTGGTCGGTATCACATATTTACTGTACTCAGGACGTTCCACACTTACAAACAACGGTGGTTCGTGATATTCATTGATAATTCCAACGGACGGTAAAAGAACACCGGCTTGAATGCCAAATTTATCAGTATGATAATTCACAAATGCCTGCTCTAATTCTAACTCACCTTGATTGTCTTTCACAAAGTTATGTTCCAATTCTACTTCAGATTTAAAGGACCATTTTTCTGTCCAATTATATCCGTAATAAATGATGAATCGATGGAAGTCCAGTTTTGTGGTTGAATCTTCATTGCCTGTTGCAGAGCGGTTATAGTGAAGTTCACCATATCCACCAATACTGTAGCCCGACTCAAAGAAATCATCTTGAGCAAGGATCATACTGGATGAAACAATAGCGAGAACCAAAAATTGTTTCATTTTTTTCTATTCCTTTTGTTTTAATTTATTAATTAATTGATATTGAGAATTAGTCTCATTATCAAAATTAAACATTGATATATTAAACTTCAAAATGTTATTCTTATTATTTATTATAAAACCATGACTATTATCTGCCCCCTTAATTGAGATTAAAATAATACATCTCTGAACGTAAAAAACTATTTATCATTGGAGAGGCTGAAAAAAATTTAGAAATGCCCACTTATTAAAATATTTTTTTGACATAAGTGGCGGTACAAACAGCTGGATTGTTATCATCACTTCTGCCAGTCAAATTCCCATTAAAATAGGGAAAAAATATGAGCGGGATTTTTCAGGGGTGCTTGTGTTGTGTGCGGTTTTGTTTATGGGGGCAAGTGGATCGAGTGAAATTGGAAAGTATCAATTATCGACAACATACGAAGATACTCAAAAGGTAGTTTATGAAATTATTCTTGATACAAAAACTGGAAAAATAGTCAAACGGTCTGAAATGAAAACTGGTGAATACAATAAGTATCAATATTTTGAATATTGATAGTAAACAATAACCCACCGCTTATCGTTTGGGTGGATTATTTACCCCATCCCCACTTTTTTACAAAGAGGTTGGGCACAAATTTATTTTCAATCCCGATAAATCGGGATAAATAGTCAAATAGTCTAATC
>CAZBZK010000026.1:0-19804 GCA_964496365.1 uncultured bacterium | reverse complement strand
GATAGGACGTGCCAATTCCCTCAATATCGGCACCCATAAGTTTTAACATTTCACTCAATTGTACAATCTCAGGTTCCATTGCAGCATTTTCAATTGTAGTGATACCTTGTGCTGTGACCGCTGCCATAAGCACATTTCCGGTTGCACCTACAGACGGAAAATCAAAACGAATATTTGTACCTCTTAATTTAGATACCTCAGCCAACACATATCCTCCCTCTAATCGAATGGATACACCCATTTTTTTTAGTGCCTTGAGATGAAAATCCACAGGCCTTGGTCCCCAAGCACACCCACCGGGAAGCGACACTTTTGCTTTACCAAATCTTGCCAATATAGGTCCCAAAATATAAAAAGAAGCTCTCATGGTTTTAACCAGTTCATAGGGGGCTTCAGGATTATTTACACCTGTTGAATCTATAGTCATTTTTGGAAAGTCTAATTTTATTTCCGCTCCAGTAATTTCGACCAATGAAGCCATGGTTATTGTATCTCTAAGTTTAGGAACATTAGTTAAAGTGGTTTTCCCATCGGCCAATAATGAAGCAACCATCATGGGTAAAACTGCATTCTTTGCACCACTAGCGGAAACGGAACCTTTTAATTCCTTGCCACCATTTATGATAATACTATCCATGGGCGGTATTTATAACCGATTGATATGATTCCTTCATCTTACCCGACATTTTTACGCTCCCATAAAGATTTGAAAGTACTGAAATTCGTTCCTTTTTGTTTAAATATTGAAGTTCGACTTTAGTCTGATTATTTTTAATGGATTTAGTGACGTGCAAATGATGATTCGCACGAGAAGCAATTTGTGGAAGATGGGATATACAAATCACTTGTTTCACTTTTGCAAGTTTAGCCAATGCATTGGCAACTTTTTCTGCTGTTTCGCCGGATATTCCGGAATCAATTTCATCGAATATCAAGGTATCAACTGGATCATTGGATTGAAAAACAGTCTTGATTGATAGCATAATGCGTGAAATTTCTCCACCAGAAGCTATACCAGTCAAGGGTTTAGGTATTTCTCCTGGATTTGTACTTAAATAAAATTCCACTTGATCGAAGCCAGTAGAATAGGGATAGACCGACTTTCCCCCAAATTCTACATAAGAATCCAATTTATCCTTAAAATCAAATTGTATTTTAAATTGGGGTTTCTCTATGTTCAATGCTTTCATCACCTGTTCAATGGATTTTTCCAATTTTTTTGCATAATTTACTCGTGTATCATGCAATTTGATAGATTTGGATTGGTACTCTTTTTGTAATGAAATTAATTCCTTTTCCATTGAGGCCAAATTGTCTTCAGAAGATTCAATGGTTGACCTTTCTTTTTTCATTTGATTCAAACTGGAGAGAACAGACGCTATGGATCCTCCGAATTTTCGTTTTAACCCCTCAATTTCTTGCAGACGATCGTCAATTTCGGAGCATTGTTCTGAATTTATTTCGATCAAATTTTGGTAATTAGTCAATTGACTGGATACATCCTGAATTATATATTTTACGGATTCTAATTCCTTTGTTTTATCCGATAGTTCTGGATCAATTTTTTCTAAATTTTGGAGAGTATGAAAACAATCTTGGATTTGGTGTAACGCTGATCTATGTCCCGAATCCAACTTTAATACTGTATTTTGAATGGATTCAAATATGGTTTCACTATTTGTTAATTTTTTAAATTGCTTTAATAAAATCTCATCCTCGCCTATTTCAGGATTTATCGTTTCTATTTCCTTTATTTTAAATTCAATTAATTCCTTTTTAAGTTTTGTTTCGGAACTATTTTTTCTTTTTTTCTCAATCTCAATTTCCAAATACTTAATTTTATTGTAAATTTGAGTTATGGATTTCACTTGCTCGGTAAGTTGGGAGAATCTATCGAGATAATTCAGATGAGATAACCTATTTAGAATTCTTTGTTGATCATGTTGTCCATGAAAATCCGCTCGAAATGGTACATGTTTTCTAAATTCCGGTTCCGAAAATGGTTCATCATTTATAAATGATTTAGTCCTACCATTTCGAGATAAAATTCTTCGAATGATTCCCTTTGTTGTAACCATTTCCACCACTAAATGCGGACAATCCGAACGAACCAATATTCGATTACCCCTACTTCCTAAAGCAAAATTCATACTCTTGACCAGTAGCGATTTTCCAGAACCAGTTTCACCTGTAATGACTGTCAATCCAGGTTGAAAATCAAGTTCTTTTTCAGAAAATATCGCTACATTTTTGAGATAAAGAGTCTGTATCATGAAGAACGACTACCATGAAAACCAAAATAACTACCTATTAATATTCCGAAAGAATCAGCACAAAAATCCAAAAGGCTCGTATTTCTATTTGAAATAAACCCTTGCCATAATTCGTCCATTCCTCCAAATATAATTCCACCAAAGATGACCAAAAATAATGTTGATTTTTTTATAGTACTACAACTTTTTATACCTAACCATCCTAATATACAATATTCAACAAAATGAAATAATTTATCAATATTTTCAACTCCAAATTTTGGTAGAGATTGATTTGGAATTGCTGAAATAATTAAAATCAATCCCATGTAACTAACCAATAATATTCTATATTTATTTGAATTCATACGACTTAATAACACCTGGAATACCCTCTAATACTCTCATGGCTGTCATTCCCCGAAATCCAGTTTGATCAAGGATGAAATCCGCAGATTTTCCATGAACAAAAACTCCTAATTTCGCAGCCTCAAATAGTGGAATTCCTTGAGAAATTAATCCACCGATACATCCGGCCAAAACGTCTCCGGTTCCAGCCGTTGCTAATCCCTGATTTCCACTAATATTAATGGAACCAACTCTGTTTTTCACCACACATACTGGTACAGTTTTTAATACGAGAATTCCTTTAAATTGGCTCATAAAATCTTCAATCACAGAAATAAAATCTGATATTAATGTTGATATGGAAACAGAGGTTAACCTACTAAATTCACTTAAATGGGGGGTAAGTACTAATTGAGATGAATTTGAAATCAATGCCGGAGTGTTTTCAATAGATTGAAGTGCATCGGCATCTACAATCATCGGTTTAGTTTTATAATTCAAAATAAGATTAATTAATTTTATTGTTGATTTATTTCTCCCCAATCCTGGCCCCAATACAACCACATCACACTTATCTATTTCTAGTCTGATTTGGTTAAAATTAGTTTCAGTCAAGAATCCTCTTCCTTCATCAGCACAGGGAACAGACATACCTTCAATAAAATTAGACTCAATGGATATATTTAGCGATTCGGGGATACAGATTTTTATTAATCCTGCACCACTATTTAATGCACCCATTCCGCATAACATTGAAGCCCCAGTCATACCCTTTGATCCGGCTATTACCAATACGTTTCCCCGTTTGTGCTTGTATGAATCCTTTGGAGGTGGGATCAGAAGATTCACTGGTTCATTTGAATTATAATGTTCCCAGCGAATTCCGGATAAAGGAGTCTTCAAGATCGGAAATCCAATGTCAGCCACTGTTACTTTCCCGCAATATTCAGGACCGAGTTGAAATTGAATTCCGGTTTTTTTAAATCCCATAGTAATCGTTTCTGACGCTTTAACTGCAACACCTTCAACTGCTCCTGTATCACTATTCAATCCAGATGGGATATCGACAGAAATGATTTTCGCATTTTGCTCATTCATCCAAATTATCCATTCTTTAATTGGACTTCGTACTACTCCTTTTATGCCTACTCCCAACAAAGCATCTATAATTAAATCAAATTTTTCTCCCATTTTTGGAGGGTGAAACCATGAATGGATAGGAATGGATAAAGCTTCACAATTTTTATAATAATACTGAGAATCGGTGGTTAATTTATCTGCAGGAAAAATTGAATTAATGGTGGGATAAAACTCCTTTAATTCGACACCCGTTGCAAATCCGTCTCCCCCATTATTTCCTTTTCCACACACAATTAATATTTTGTATGTATGAATATCAGGGTAATTCTTTTTTAAAATTTCAGCAATTTTATTTCCGGCATTCCCCATGAGCGTTCTTCCGGAAATATTAAATCTTTTAGATGAAATTTCGTCCAACTCCCCGGATTGTCGGGACGTAAGAAAATACATTATTTTTTTTGAATTAAGGCAAATGCAATAGCGTTATTTCCAGTATGAGAAATGGAACACTCACACTGGTATTCACTTGAAAATGGTATGGGTAAATGAACATCCGGAGCTCCGTCACTTCGAGATTGAATTTCGATATTTTTAAACCAAGAATGGGAAATTCCTCGAGATAATAGTGCCTTTTTTATGGATTCTTTCGCTGCGAATCTTCCAGCATAATGTTGAAAGGGATTTGCTTTTTCTTCACAATATTTAACTTCCACAGCTGTAAATATTCTTGCAATAAATCGATTTCCGATATCAGATTTTATAATGGATTCTATTCGATTTATGGACACAATATCTACCCCAATGGATACTCTACTCATGGTTGAGTTCTTTTACAATGTTAACCAATTCATAAATATCCTCAACGTCCCAATCTGCTCCTGAATGAACCGTACCAAATGTGTCACCATATTTTGCAAAAATGGTACGAATCCCAACTTTTTTAGCTCCCACAACATCCCGTTCTGGCCAATCACCAATCATCAACGCTTGGTCTGATGTGATGTTCATTTTTTCTAATGCCATATTAAATGGTTTTGGAGAAGGTTTTCGCACACCGGTTTCATCAAATGTTAATACTAAATCAAAAACATGGTGGAGGTTCAAATGATAGATTCTTAACCATGCTTCTCGACTGGGAGCATCTGAAACCAATACCAAATGAATTCCCATTTTTATTAACTCAAACAAACATCGATTTACATTTGGATATAATTGTAAACTTGCTTCTCTTGCACGACGGTAAGAAACAATTCCAGCCGCTAAAAATTTATTATCCACATATCCCAAAGTTTTCATTAAATATTCGTTAAATATCTTTTGATTTTCCCATCCGATTTCCTGATACAATGAAAAAATATCATCATAAGACTTTTGTGTATCCAAATTTAATCCGGCTTCCTGCATTGCTGATACAGCAGCACGGACGGCATTTTGCTTCATTTTAATAAAATCGAGGAGAGTATTATCGAGATCAAAAATGACTGCTTTTATCATCAATAATTTATGGTGATGAGATTTGTTGAACTTAAGCTAATTTTCGTACTTTGCTGGATTATTAATTCGATCCATTTCGTACTCAGCCATTTGTCGCCAAGAACGATCATCTCTTGCTTTTTCCAGTGCATTCAATGCCGCAGTCTTACTCCCTTTTCCATTGCACCATTCTGCGACACCCAATTCATACCAACCCGCTCCTAACCGCTTCTTTCTGTCTGTTGCTTCCCTTGCAGCTTCTTTAGCTTTATCACACTCTTTCAATTGATTATAAATTGAAGCAAGCCGGGTCCAAGCAGATGCATTTTTTGGGTTGAGAGATATCCCTTTATTTAAATACAAAACCGCTAAATTCAATGAGTCTAATCCTGAATAAACTCTTCCCAAAGAAATATATGGTTTGGAATAATTTTCATCTACAGAGATGGCTATTTTTAGAACCTCTATAGCCTGAGAAAAATCTTTATTTTGAATATGAATATCTCCCATACTGCTATAGGCTTTACTATATCCAGGATGGATGAGAACTGCTTGCTGAAAGGAATGAAGAGCTTCATCAACATGACCATATTTATTTTGGGCAAGTCCCAATGCAAACCAACCCTGGTAAAATGTAGAATCAACTTTGATCGCTTGTTCATAAGACTCAATGGCAGTCATTAAATTCCCACGTTTCGCCTCGATTACACCAATTTGATAATAAGCTTTAAAAAAAGATGGATCATAAATAAGTACATTTCGGTAAGCCTCCATTGCCCCTTCCAGATTTCCCCTTCTATAGGAGTTATTTCCTTCATTAAATGTATTTTTTACAACGTTATCAATGGCCGTTTGGGCATTTACATGTTGTGGATTTAATATTAAAGCTTCTCTAAAATTTTTTACAGAAGCCTCAAATTCATTTAACCTAAATTTAGATAATCCCATACTGTACACTGCTTCTGTAAAATTTGGAAATTCCTTAACGACTTCTTCATAAAAAGTGAACGCTTCAACAAATTGACCGTTTTTCATCGCCCTGCCACCATCATTCATCTTGATGTTGATATTGTTAAATCGGTCAAACTCCTTCTTAAATTTGTCGTAATCAACGTCAACTGCTTTACGTAAATAGCGTTGAGCTTTTTCCATATCTCCAATTCTTAATTGAAGATGAGCCAATTCAAGCATAGCCGGAGTGAATTGATTATCCGCATTTAATGCAGATTCAAATTGATTCAATGCACCTTGTAGATCTCCTTCTTTTAATTTTTCTTGCCCAACCGAAAGAAATGCTTCCGGAGTTTGAGAAAGCCCTGTGGAAATCAATAAAAGTGTTAAGAATATTTTTAAATACATGGTTGTTTTCAATGTCTAAGTTTTAAAATTATCTGTGCCGAAGGCCGGAGTCGAACCGGCACGTCTGATAAGACACTGCCCCCTCAAGACAGCGTGTCTACCAATTCCACCACTTCGGCAAAATTTTATTCATCCGTGTCTAAAAACTCTTGGGAGGCTGGTAAAGATAAATCTGCCCCCGGAGAAATTGGTTGAATTTCAGCTTCTTGTTTTAATAACGATTCTGAATCCACTTGAGTTGAAACGCTAAACAAGCTAATCACAACTGCAAGGGATAGAAATATTCCGGCTAACCAAGTTGTAATTTTACTTAAAAAGGATGCCGCACCACGTCCACCCATAATTGCACTGGTGGTAGCACTTCCGAATGTTCCTGATAATCCACCACCTTGGCTGGCTTGCATCAAGACTGTTAAAATTAACAAAATACTGACAATTGTGTGTATAATAATTAAAAATCCTTGCACGTTAACTCCTTAATTGTATTGTTCTGCTATCGAAATTAATTCATGGAAGGAGTCGGTTTTCAAGCTGGCTCCTCCTATCAAAAATCCATCTACTCCCGGTGTGGAAATAAGAGATTTTGCATTTTGAGTATTCACTGAACCCCCATATAATATTGAAATCATTTCACCTGATGAATCGGAGAAGCTTTCTCGTATATTATGTCTGATTATTTTATGGGCATCTTCGATTTGTCCTCGACTTGCATTTAATCCAGTTCCAATCGCCCAAACCGGTTCATAAGCGATTATTAACTCGCCAATCTCTGAAATCTGTTTTAATCCCAAATCTAATTGATTAGATAAGGTTGATTTTGTCTCACCATTTTTTCTTTGTTCCAATGTTTCACCTATGCAAAATATGGGTATCATTCCATGATTAAGAATGGAACAAATTTTATCATGTATCCATTCATCCTTTTCTTTTAAAATATGACGTCTTTCTGAATGCCCTACAATTATGTACTTGACTCCAAGTTCAGACAACATTGAACAAGAAATTTCGCCGGTAAATGCACCGGATTTTTTCCAATGACAATTTTGTGCTCCTAAACCATGTGAGGTGCCATCTAATTGTTCCATCATTCCAAATAATGCCGTAAAAGGCGGGCAGAATATAACTTTTGTCCTTTCTATTTTCAAAAGTAATTTCCTCATTTTTGTGACGAACTCAATCCCGTCTTTTAATGATTTATTCATTTTCCAATTTCCAACAATAATTTTTTGCTTTTTCATGATTTGTCTAATATGTCAATTGCTGGTAATCGGTTCCCACCTAATAATGTTAAGGAAGAACCTCCGCCAGTTGATACGTGGCTCATTTTTACATCTAATCCGAATAAATTGACTGCAGATGCTGTATCTCCTCCCCCGATAATGATGGTTTTTCCGTCATCATTAGCATTGGCACAAACGTCTGCAATTTGTCTGGTCCCATGTTCAAATTCTTTTTGTTCAAAGACACCCATTGGACCATTCCACAATACGGTTTTTGCGTTTGATATTATATCTGAAAATCCAAGAATGGTTTTTGGACCGATATCAAATCCACTCATCGATAGTGGTATATTTCCGACGGATACGGCTTCAATCGATTCGTTTGAATTCAAATCCTCAGCGACAATTACATCTTCAGGTAATTTTAACTGAACTGACCTACTTCTTGCATCAGAGAGAATATTCATTGCGGAAGAAATCATTGATTTGTCAATTAAGGAATTTCCAATATGGTTGCCTCTTGCTTTTAGAAACGTAAATGCCATACCACCTCCGATAAGTATCGCATCTGCCTTCGTTAAAAACCGGTTTATTAATTCTAATTTTCCACGTACTTTTGCCCCTCCTAAAATGACGACAAACGGTCTTGTCGGTTTTTTAATCACTTGATCTAAATATTTTAGTTCCTTTTCGATTAGTAATCCTGTCCCTTTTTGATTAAAAAATGGAACAACGCCGAAATTTGACGCATGTTTTCTATGGGCAGTACCAAAAGCATCATTGACATATACATCGCCGTGTTTTGCCAATTTAAGACTGAAAGCAGGGTCATTATTGGTTTCGCCCGAATGAAATCTAAGGTTTTCCAGCAAGTGAACTTCTCCCGGCTTTAAACCCAAGGAGACATCCTGAGCATCTTCAGAAATACAATTATGAGAAAACTTAATGGGACACTCTAGGTAATCTGCTAAAATTTCTCCCACAGGCACCAAACTCAAATCAGCTACGACTCGCCCGTTCGGTCTTCCCAAATGGGAACATAAAATTATGGAGGCACCTTGTTTTAAACAAAATTTAATGGTTGGAACTGAACTCAATATTCTGAAAGGATCCTGGACAATACCATTCTGAATCGGAACATTAAAATCAATTCTTATAAGAATTTTTTTATATTTTAAATTTAATTGATTAAGTGTTTTTATCATTTGGAAAAAGTTTTGGCTAAAGACAAAATATAGATTTTTTCGAATCCATTTTTTAGCAAAATTGCCCCACAGGCATCAGCCGTGGAACCGGTGGTTAATACATCATCCACTAATCCCACTGATTTAAAATTTCCAGTTTGACGAACTTCGAATGCTTCTGCCATATTTAATTGTCTCTCTTTTTTCGATAAAGTCGTTTGAGATTGAGTGTATTTTATCCTTTTTAATATGGTTGTTTCTACTGGTATTTTTAACTCCGAAGCCAATCCTTTTGCAATCCAACATGATTGATTAAATCCTCTATCACGTTTTTTTACTTTGTGGAGAGGTACAGGAATCAGACAATCCATTTGAGGTAAGGAATTTTTAAATCTGGCCCCCATTTGTTTCCCCAAATATCTCCCGGTTTTAGCATACCCGTTATATTTCAATTCATGGATCAATGATTGAAATGTATCATCAAATTTCCAACCGGAAAAAGCACCCGACAAATGAGTCGAATTTTGTACCTCTTGAATCCAATTATTCATCGTATTTTTTTTTAATTTTTTCCAACATTGTTCACATAAACATTCAGACCGATCTTGTTGAATATCATTACAAACAAAACAATAATTAGGCAAAATCCAATGTGAGGTTAGGTTAATTAATGAGCGAAAAAAAATAACCACTTCTTGAAAATAATTTTTCATTTTCACTTATCCATATTAAATAATTTTAAAAAGAGAATGAACCTTTTTTTTGAATATTTTACCAAATTATTAGTATAACTATTTTGTATTTAGATATGTTAACTTGGTTTATTATTTATAGCATACTTTAAATGAATTACTATAAAAATAAAAAACCCAAGCGTTTAGACCCCCAAGACTTGATGTTATTTCGGGTACACGAAATACTTTTAGTCTCCAGTCCATATGATGCATATATCCTTGAAGAGGATGGTCGTTTGACTGAACAAATTCTACATGAATATTTAGGTATGAATTTTAGTTATGCTCCCCGACTATGGCATGCAAAAACTGCAGGATCTGCTTTAAAAATGATTGCAGAACGAAAATTTGGAATTATCATCATCATGATGCGAATTGCCGATATGAATGCTGTTTCGTTAGCAAAAAAAATAAAAAAGAAACACCCCAGAATCGCTTTAATACTATTAGCATTTGATGAATCTGAACTCGTTATGTTTCGAGAAAATGAAATTCAATCATTTTTTGATCATGTTTTTATTTGGTCAGGGAATTCAAATGTGTTCCCTGCAATTATTAAACAATTAGAAGATCGAAAAAATGCTCCACGAGATATTAACAGAGGTGGTGTAAGAGGTATTATATTTGTGGAAGATTCTCCTCGGTTTTATTCAGTGATTATGCCTTTGATTTACCGTGAAATCATGTATCATACCCAACAATTAGTGAATAAGAGTTTCAATAATACTCAAAGACTATTGCACCTAAGAAGCCGAACCAAGATTTTATTCGCAACTAATTTTGAACAAGCAAAAAAATATTTTAATGAATATCACGAAAATATTTTAGGTATTGTTTCGGATATTCGCTTTCCAAAAAAAGGGATACTAAATCCTGATGCTGGTATTGAATTTACTCAATATATCAGAGAAAAAGAGCCTCACATGCCAATTGTGCTTCAATCCACAAATCTAGAGAAAAAAGAAAAAGCAGATAGAGTCAACGCTGTGTTTTTAAATAAAAGATCTGATTCATTATTGTACGATATTAGAAAATTTGTAAAAAATAATTTTGGATTTGGAGATTTTATATTTAGAACCTTGACTGGTGAAGAATTTGCAAAAGTTGCAAATTTAAAAGAATTAAAAAAATACATTAAAAAAGTACCGGAAGAAATCATGGTTCATCATGCTTCCAGCAATCATTTTTCTAATTGGATTGCCGCAAGAGGGGAATTTCAACTTGCTGATTTTATGAGACCGAAACAAGTTACTGATTTCGATTCTTCGGAAGATTTAAGGACTTATTTAGTTAATTCCATTGATCATTCATTGGAAGAAGAAAAAAAATTAAGAGTCGCCGATTTAAGCCAAGCACAAAAAGGAACGATTACCCACTTTACCCGATTATATGGGGGATCTTTAGGTGGAAAAGCTCGAGGGTTGGGATTCATGAACAAAATTTTGAGGGAATCCAATTTTCAGAAAATTTTTCCAAATATTTCAATTCAAATTCCAAAAATTGCAGTCATTGGAACCGATGCATTCGATCGCTTCATGTCTGAAAATAATCTTTTTGATGAAGTATATAAAATTGAATCCAATTCGAAATTAGAATCCATTTTTTTAAATGCTTCTTTACCTTCCGATTTAAAACATTCTCTAAAGGCTTTTATAAAGCAAGTTAAATATCCGCTTGCGGTAAGATCATCCAGTTTGTTGGAGGATTCCCAATATCAACCATTGGCGGGGATGTATTCTACACTCATGATTCAAAATGCTGACAAAAGTAATAAAAAACGATTACACCAACTTAGTGAAGCCATCAAACGAATTTATGCTTCGACTTTTTTTAAAGATGCCCGTTCGGTAACATCCAGATCCGGACATCGGCATACCGAAGAAAAAATGGCGGTATTGATTACGGAGTTAATAGGACAACATTATAACGGAAAATTCTATCCAACCATAAGTGGAATCGCCATGAATATAAATTATTATCCTGTATCTTATGCTCAAAGAAATGATGGAGTGGCAACCATAGCATTGGGATTTGGGAAAACAGTAGTTGAAGGAGAAAAAGCCCTTCGATTTTCACCAGCCTACCCAGCGGTTTTACCTCAATTTTATTCAATTCGTTCTTCAGAAGAGAACTCCCAATCCTCATTTTATGCCTTAGATATGGATCCAAATTCAAACCCTTTATCTGGAGGAGAAAAATTAAACCTAATTAAATATAATTTGGATGTTGCAGAAAAAGATGGTTCTTTATTTTGGGCGGGAAGTGTCATCTGTTCTGAAGACGGAATGATTCGAGATTCTTTGAGATACAATGGCAAACGTATTGTAACGTTTCCTTCTGTTCTTAAATGGAATGAATTCATGATTCCTGAAATTATCACTGAAATGTTAAAATTCGGGAAAAAGTATCTAGGGTGTCCCGTAGAAATAGAATTCGCCGTAAATTTATACAAAAAAGAAAAGAGACCGGAATTTTATTTACTTCAAATCAAACCCATGATAATCAGCAATTTGGATGGAAAATTGGATGAAAAAATAAATACCTCTCCCGATATTATTATTAAAAGTTCCGGTACATTGGGTGATGGTAATTTTGAAGAAATTCGAGATATAATCTTGGTGGATCCGATCACATTTCAACGCTCCAAAACCAAAATAATAGCAGAAGAAATAGGTAAGTTAAACAAATTAGTATCCTCTCCCTTTTTATTGGCAGGACCTGGACGATGGGGGTCCGCAGATCACTGGTTGGGAATTCCTGTAACATGGCAAAATATTTCTAATGTCAAAATTATGGTAGAAATTGGGTTAGATAATTTCCCTGTGGATCATTCATTCGGGAGCCATTTTTTCCAAAATGTAACCAGCCGTAGAATAGGTTATTTTACCATCTCTCACAAAGGACAACAAGATAGGTTAGATTTGCCGTGGATTCGAAACTGCCCTCTTAAAGAAAAAAAGGAGTTTACTTCATGGTTTCAACTTGAGAAACCTATGGCGGTCACTATTGATGGTCAAACAGGTTTGGGAATTATTTTAAAACCAAGAAATGAAGAAATTTTAATGATGGACGAACAAGAATCCCCGGGAATCTAAAATGGAGTTCATTTCAAAAAAGAATGAAAACCATAATTCGAAAATATGATTAGAATCTATATTTAATGTATTAGATAATTGTTATACTGTATCTCCTATAATACCTGATTATACGATATTATAGTGATAGGTGTTGATATCAAAACCAAATAGAATTAATCAAAAAACAACAATAGTTCAGATTCCATTCTGATGATGAAAAGTCAACATTTTATCTGTGTACTCAAACCACACCTTGATCCAGCATAGCATCTGCAATTTTAATAAATCCGGCTATATTTGCTCCCTTTACGTAATTCACATCATTATTTTCTGTACCGTACTGAACACAGGACTTATGTATTTGAACCATAATATCATTCAGTTTTTTATCCACTTCTTCCCTACTCCATTTCAATCTCATACTATTTTGGCTCATTTCCAAACCGGATACAGCAACGCCTCCTGCATTGGATGCTTTGCCCGGTCCAAATAAAACCTGATTTTTCTGAAAAGTTTCCACTGCATCAGGTTCAGTTGGCATATTTGCACCTTCGGAAATACAAATACAACCATTCTTCACTAAATTTTTAGCATCACCGTGATTGATTTCATTTTGAGTAGCACAGGGAAGTGCTATGTTACACGGAATTGACCAAGGTCGGGCATTTTCAAGAAACTCACATCCATATTTTTCAGCGTATTCGTGAATTCTACCTCTCCGAATATTTTTCAAATCCATAATAAAATTGAGTTTTTCTCTGTCAATTCCCTCAGTATCATGAACCGTCCCCGACGAATCGGAAACTGACACAGGAATTCCACCTAAATCCAGCACTTTTTCTGTCGCATATTGAGCCACATTCCCGGATCCAGATATGGCTACTTTTTTACCTTTAAATGTCTCATTTTTGGTTTTCAACATCTCATCGGCAAAATAAACACAACCGTATCCCGTAGCTTCCGGACGAATTAAACTACCACCCCAATTCATACTTTTTCCGGTGAGTACTCCTGTAAATTCATTTTTTAGACGCTTATACTGACCAAACATAAACCCAATTTCTCTCCCACCAACTCCAATATCTCCAGCAGGAACGTCCGTATTGGGTCCAATATGGCGAAATAATTCACTCATAAAAGACTGACAAAAACTCATCACTTCATTATCAGATTTGCCTTTTGGATCAAAATCAGATCCACCTTTTCCACCGCCGATAGGAAGGGTAGTCAAACTATTTTTGAACACCTGTTCAAACCCTAAAAACTTGAGAATACTTAAATTTACTGAGGGATGAAATCTCAATCCACCTTTATAGGGACCGATCGCAGAATTAAATTCTACTCGGAAACCTCGATTAATTTCAATGTCTCCCCTATCATTTCTCCAAGGAATCCGAAATTGAATAATCCGTTCCGGTTCCACCATACGTTCCAAAATTTTTGAATGTTTGTATTGAGGATTTTCTTCTATAAAGTCCCACAATGATTCTACTACTTCATAAACAGCTTGATGAAATTCGGACTCACCGGGGTTCTTTTTCTTTACGTCATCAATAAATGATTCAAATGTCGTTGCCATTTGTTTAAACTCCTTTATTTTTCAAAATGAATGATAACATGAATTTCAGGGAAAATTAGGATTGAATCCAAGAAATTGGTATAATATTTTTTGTATTCATAATTGGATAACCAGTAACTTTATGGCTTCATTTGGCGGCGTAGCTCAGTTGGTTAGAGCATCGGAATCATAATCCGAGTGTCCGGGGTTCGAGTCCCTGCGCCGCTACAATAACAATTCGAGTTTATTTGCGCAGATAGAGAAAATTAAACAGTACGCCCGAAGGGAGTTGAACCCCTATCTAAGGAACCGGAATCCTTTATTCTATCCATTGAACTACGGGCGCAATAATGGTACAAATATAATATTTTGTTTAAGTAAGATTCATCCTTTGTTCGGCTGATTCTACAGTATTTTCCACTAACATCGCAATGGTCATGGGTCCCACACCTCCGGGAACCGGTGTGGCAAATGATGCTATATCCTGAATTGACTTCCAATCAACATCTCCCACTATTTTATATCCTTTTTTGTTATCCACGTTCACTCTGTTGATTCCCACATCAATTACAACAGCATCCATTTTAAGAAAATCTCCTTTAATAAATTCAGGAATTCCCATTGCAGAAATCAAAATATCAGCTGAAAGAATAAATTCTTTTATATTTTTTGTACCTGAATGGCAAACAGTTGTGGTGGCATTTGCACCATTTGTTTTTGTATTTGTTAATAATGAAATAGGTCGTCCAACGATATTACTTCTTCCTAAAACCACCACATGTGATCCATTGATATCTATACGATAATGATCCAATATTTTCATGATTCCCTTTGGAGTGCACGGGATAAATCGTGGATTTCCAATAGATAATAATCCTGCATTTTCCGGATGAAATCCATCCACATCTTTATGGGAAGAAACTGCATTCAGAATTTCATATTCATTTAATGAATGGGGTAAGGGTAATTGAATTAATATTCCATGAATGTCATTGTTTTGATTGAGTATTTCTATTTTCGAGATTACTTCCGTTGTAGACGTCTGTTCCGGAAGTTGAATGGTTTTAGAATTTAACCCCAAAGATTCAAATGTTTTGGTTTTGGAGTTAACATATATTTTTGAGGCTGGGTTTTTCCCCACCAATATCACACCTAAACCGGGTACAATATTATTTTGTTTTAGGGTATTAATACGGGGGACAAGCTCAGAATAAACTTTCCGGCTTACCTCTTTACCGGATAGAATTTTACAGCGAGACAATGGTCGGTTATGCTATACGAGTGATTCGTCTATGTAATCGACAATTGATTGAACCCGTTCTTCAATATCAACTGAGCTGATAGAGCTTGATTTTTTCTTTGCGAAGAGTTCATCAGCGATATTCATTGCAGTTAAAATAGCGATCCGAGACGTTGATTGGTCAGACGATAATCCTTTTTCAACTTCTTTCATTCTGTTGCTCACGTATTCTGCAACTTCCTTTATGTATTCAGGATCTGCGGGTGCTTTGACAGTATATTCGTGACCAAAAATACTGACTCGAACTAGGGATTTTCTTTCGTCTTCCATTTTTTAATTTTGCTCTATAATTGAGATCATTTTTTTTATTTTCAATTCTATCTTAGCCAATTTATTTGTAAGATCCAGAGTCAAGGACTCATTAGCTCGGGACATCTTTTTTACATTCTTTAAATCAGATACAACGTGTTTTACTTTATCTTCGAGTACATCAATAATTTCAATTTTACTCATGCTCTTAATTCAACATCAAATGATGATGATACCTTTTTAATAATTTGATCAATAATTGAATTCACATCCTGATCTATAAGTGTTTTTGTTTCACTTTGAAAAATCAATTTAAAAACAATACTCTTTTTATCGTTTCCCAGTGAATCATGTCTGTATAAATTTACGGGAATTATACTTTTTATCAACCCTTTACCTGAATTTTTTATTAGCGTAGATATTTTACCTGAATCCAGAGAATTTTTAGTAACAAAATTAATTTCTCTCTCCATTTTAGGAAATTTGGAAATTGGTTTATACTGATTGATTTTATCCAAGCAATCCATGAATGGTTTTGTACACAATTCAAAACCGAGTACGTCATATATATCTTTGGTTACCATTTCAGTTATTAATTTGTTTGAAATTTTTCCAAAATATCCAACAGTTGATTTTTTATACATTAATTTAAATCCGGGAGAAAATAATGGATTTACTTCTTTTTCTATTTTGTAATTATTCATACATAATTTTTTTAAAATAGATTCAAGATGTCCCTTTATAGTAAAAAGTGAATGTGCTTGGGATTGACTTTCCTTATGAATAGAATTTGACATAAAGTTCCCAAAGACAATTCCGCTCAATTTAATAGTCTCTTTTCGTTCGTTTTTAACTTGATGATGGACTGACCCACATTCAAATAATTGAATATCTTGAACATGGTTATTTACATTCATATTCAATGAATCAATTAAACCCGGAATTAGGGATGTTCGCAAATGAGTCATTGTGTCGCTGTGGGGATTCATCAGTTTAATTGAATTACCATTTATTTTAGATATCGATTCAGTTTGAAGTGAATTGGAATAACATTGCCGAAATCCCATTCCAACCAATAAATTTCTCAAAAAATGTAATCCGTTATGAGGGTCACGAACCATCGGTTGAGATACCCCGGCATAAGACCCTTTACTGGGTATTTTATCATATCCATTCACTCGGATAATGTCTTCAATTAGGTCAATTTCACGATATAGATCAGGACGATAAGAAGGTGGCTCACATTGCCACTCTCCGTCTCCAATTGATTGTATGCTCACACCAAGTTTTTTTAAAATAGTATCAACCGTTTCATGTGAAATGTCTATCCCAGAAACTCGTTTGATTTCGGAAGTTCTCAACGTAATCTTTGGACTCGATATTTTTTGGGGATAACTATCCGTCATATTGGATACAAGTTCACCTCCGCATAATTCCTTTACCAATTCCACTATTCTCCAAAATGCAGGTTCACATCCATTTGGATCTGCACCTCTTTCAAATCGTTTAGATGCTTCTGTACTGATTCCCAAATTTTTTGATCCTTTACGAATACACAGAGGATCGAAGTAAGCTGACTCAATCAAAACAGAATTTGTTTGGTCAGAAACAGCAGATTTTTCGCCTCCCATAATCCCCGCTAATGCGACTGGTTCGTTTCCATTCGTGATCAACAAATGATCTGGATTGCACTTTCTCAGCTGTCCATCAAGACATTTTAATGCTTCATTTCGTTTGGCATTTCGTACACAAAGTTGTCTATCCGGAAAATGTTTTAAATCAAAAATATGCGTAGGATGTCCCATTTCAAGTAAAACATAATTTGAGATGTCCACGAGACAGTTGACAGGTCTCATTCCTGTTGAAATGAGGGAATCAATCATCCACTGAGGAGATTTATTCATTGTAATATTTTCCATAATTCCGCCAATGTAACGAGGACATCCGATTGAATTATCCAGAATAATATCTAATGCATATTTGTTTTGATATTTTGAGGGGTTGGGCTGAATCCATTGTAGTTTCCGATCCAATTTTGATGCAATCTCTCTTGCAATACCCACATGGGACATTGCATCAGGACGATTTGGTGTAATATCCAATTCAATCGTGTCTAAAAATGGAGAAAGACATTGGGATAGTTTAATTCCTTTTTCCACGGAATTATCCAAAATCATGATTCCTACATGGTCATCAGAAATGCCCAATTCCCGTTCTGAACACACCATTCCAAAGCTTTCTTCGCCTCTAATTTTTGCTTTTTTTATTTTGAATCCATCCGAAAATAGTGTGCCTAATCTTGCAAATGCAACCATTTGATTTTTATCAATATTAGGAGCTCCACAAACAACTTGTTTTATGGAGTTTCCATCATCGATTTGACACAATTTTAATTTATCTGCATTGGGGTGTGGTACACAATCGTGAACATGAGCAGCGACAATATTTTCGTTATCCCAATGGTTGGTTGGAATGTCTGCCTCGAATCCGAGTAAGGTAAGCAAATCAGCTAAATCATTTGTTGATTCAGGAATATCTACAAATTGGCGAAGCCAATGAACACTAACGATCATTTAAATTGCTCAAGAAATCTAACATCACCCTGATAAAAAAGGCGAATGTCATTTATATTATATTTTAACATGGTCATTCTTTCTATGCCCATTCCGAATGCGTAACCATTCCATTTATTTGGATCATATCCAACGTTAATTAACACTTGAGGATCTACCATTCCACAGCCTAATATTTCCATCCATTGATTTCTTTCACTATCCCATAAATCTACCTCCGCACTGGGTTCAGTAAAGGGAAAAAAACTCGGACGAAATCGAATTTTTGTTTCCGTTCCAAAAAAGGAGTGAATAAAATATTCCAAAGTGCCTTTAAGCTCAGAAAATGAAACATTTTCTGAAATATATATTCCTTCAATTTGATGAAACAGACAATAACTTTTATAACTAATAGATTCATTTCGATAAACCCTCCCAGGAACAATATAGCGTATTGGAGGTGTCATTGATTCCATCAAATGGATTTGCACATTGGATGTGTGGGTTCTTAGTACTGTGTTTTTATCGATAAAAAACGTATCTTGCATATCTCTGGCTGGATGATGTTTTGGAATATTTAATGCCTCAAAATTATGAAAATCATCATCAATTTCAGGACCGTAGGCGATTGAAAATCCAATGGATTTAAAAATTGTTTTTATTTCATTAAAGGTAGATTCCAACGGATGAGTAGAGCCAATTTTTGGACCGATCCCCGGTAATGAAATATCAATGTAATCGTCAATATTTTCGGCGTTCTCAAACAAATGGTTTCGTTTTGCTTTTTCAAACAGAGACGTACATTCTTGTTTGAGTTCATTAATGAGTTTTCCGAATTTGGGTTTTTCTTCTTGAGGAATATTTTGAAATTGATTAAAAAGCATTGCAATTTCCCCTTTTCGTCCCAAAAATTGAATTCTCAATGACTCCAATTTCTGAAGTGAAATTGTCCCAGAAGTAAAAGCGGTTCTGAAGGCAGTTTGAACTGCCTTCAAATCCGATTCAAATGACATTTATTTGACGTTTTCTATCAATCTTGAAAATGCATTTGGATCATTCATAGCCATATCTGCAAGCAGTTTTCTATTCAGGTCTATACCCTTGGTTTTTAAACCTGAAATAAAAGCCGAATAAGACATATTATGAAGCCGGGCTGCCGCATTAATTCGAGTGATCCACAATCTGCGAAACATCCGTTTTTTTTGTCTTCTGTCTCGGTAAGCATATAATCCGGCTTTGGATACCGCTTCCTTTGCAGATTTAAAATTGCGACTCCTGGCACCATAGTAGCCCTTTGCCTGCTTTACGACTTTTCGATGGCGTCTGTGACGTGGCACAGAACTATTTGCTCTTGGCATTCGTTTTCTCCTTTATTCACAAATCATTCGACGAACTTTTTGAGAATCTGCCGAAGAAAT